>JBAUTC010000484.1:0-13119 GCA_049582025.1 Thiomonas sp. | reverse complement strand
CTACGGCGACCGCCTTCCAGCCCATTACATCCAGACCGTCACCTGCAGCCACAACGGCAAGGTGGTGCTGCGCTGCGACTGGGGCATCGCCATCTCCAAGAACCCCTACATTGAATTCAGCGTCAAGGGCGGAAAGCGCGGTGACCGCATCACCGTGAGCTGGCTCGACAACCTGGGCGAAACGCAGAGCGATGGCACGACAGTGATGTGAGTGCCATATCCGCGGGGCGGCACGCCATTGGCTTCAAGCGAAGGGCGCCACACTGCGACGGCCGGGCCGCCCGGACGCTGAAGGCGCCTTTTTTTCGTGGAGCTCCATGGCGATCTGCGTACAGACGGCACGGTACAGATCGGCGACCCTGGGGTTGCCCAGGCGGTAATACACCCAGTGGCTGTCGCGTCGCTTGGCAACAATTCCAGCGCCATGCAACACCCGCAGATGTTGCGAGATATTGGGTTGCGAGGAATTCACGATGGCAGCGATGTCCTGGACCATCCGTTCCCGATCGCAAATGGCGTTGATGATGCGCAGGCGTAGCGGCGCGGCAAGGATGGAAAACAGCTCCGCTGCCGTTTGAAAGACCTTTTCGACGGCATCCGCCTCACTTCGACTGCTCCGGCGCCTGGACGCCGGTGGTGACTGCAGTCCTGCCGGGATTGATTCGCCCGGCAAGGGCGATCCGCTGTGCGGATCGGGTACCGAAATTGCTGCGTCATGCGCGTTGCGGTGGCGCGCGATCGGCGAATGAACCGTCGGTGGACGATCGACTTGTGTGTTCACCATCAATCAGTCCTCATGCTTCAGATACTTGAACCGCGGGTCGTCGGGCGTGCCCTCCAGCGGACTGTCCGGGTCTTTGCCCGGCTGCCAGCAGATCACCTCCTCGATCTTCCGCGCCAGCGCGAAATCCTTGTCGGTCACCCCCTTGGCGGCGTGATTCACCAGCTTGACGATGACGAAGGCATAGGACACGGTCATATCGGGGTGATGGAACGCTGCTTCGGCCAGATGGCCCACGGTGTTGACCACCATGAGCGTGCTCTTCCACCCCGAAGTCCTGTACTTGCGGCGGATCCAGCCGTCTTCAAAATACCAGTGCGGCAGCTCGGACTTGAGCCGGGCGCTGATCTCATCGGGGGTGTAGACCCGCTCATGTTCGGGCTGCTGTCTCCAGGTCATGATCGTGCTCCTTGAATGATCGAAGGCATTGCCGACGCGACCGCGGACGCGGGAAGCACGCGGCCGAGTGCAGGGTCGACAATAGTCTGCCTTTCTGCGTCCGCTCGGGGCCCGAGCACCGACGACGCGGCGGCGTCGAGCCGACGCAGGATGCGGCCGATCGAGTCCAGATGCTCGGGCTTCATCACGCAGGCGCGAAGCACCAGCACTTGCTCCGCATCCCAAAAGATGCCGTCGCCGACGCTGTCCAGTCGCTCCAGCATGGCGCGCGGCAATACGGCCAGACTCAGGTGCAGATCCATCGCCTGCGCGCTGGCATGCAGCCTCCGCGCCAGGGTCGAAGCGATGCTGGCAGATGGCGCGCGCACGGCCCACACCACCACGTCCAGCTCGGGCTGCAGCGGGGCAATGAAGCGGCTGTCCTGGCACAGCCCCCGCCACAACCGCAGGGCAGCCTCGCGGCCCGCTTCCAGTCCCTGAGCGAAGGCACCACCCGGCGTCGGCGGCAACAGTTGCAGCGTCACCCACAGCGCCACGGCGGCGGCGCCGGGGCGCGAGCATTCCAGCGACACCTGGCCCAGATGCGGCTCGTCGGAGGCGAGATAGGCATAGCCCTGCGCATGCGCGTAATGGTGGCGCAGCGTCGGGTCGCGCAGCAGCAGGCAGCCGCAGCCGTAGGGCTGAAGGCCGTGCTTGTGTGGATCGACCACGAGCGAGTCGGCCCCGGCGATGGCGTCAAAGGCGCGACGCGCCTCCGGGCGCAGGTTGCCCGCCACCGTGAAGTAGCCCCCATAAGCGGCATCCACATGCAGGCGCACGCCGTGGGCGGCGCAGAGTTCGGCGATGGCGGGAAGCGGGTCCACCGCGCCGGTGGCGGATGTGCCCAGCGTGGCCACCACCGTGCCGATGGCTTCGCGCTCCAGTAAAGATTGCAGCGCCCGTATGTCCATACGTCCCTGCGCGTCCACTGCCGCCGCGTGGAACGGCAGGCCGAGGATGGAGGCGGCGCGCGCATGGCAATAGTGCGCCTGTGTCGATGCGGCGACGCCGGGATCGGGGGCAGGCGTCGCCTCGCCCAATCCCGGCGTTCCGTCCACCCGAGCTCCGCGCACCGCTTCACGCGCGATCCACAAGGCCTCCAGATTGGCCACCGTGCCGCCGCTGCACAAATGACCTAGCGCGTCACCCCAGCCGAACAGAAGCGCGATCTGCGCCACGGCCTCGATCTCCATCTTCGAACTGGCGCGACCACCGTCGAAGGCATGGTTGTTGGGATTGAGCCAGAGCGCCAGCGCATAACTGATGCGCGCCGCCGGGTGGGGCGGCTTGAGCATATGGCCAACATAGAACGGATGTCCCGAGGGCGCTGACGTCCCCAGGCGTCGCGCCGCATCCAGTACAACCGGACGCATCGCGGCGAACGGGTCGCCGGTTGCGGACAACGCGGTCTGCGGCATCGGCATGGCGGCCTGCAACACTTGCAGGGCCTCATCGAGCAGGCCGAGTTCGCTACGGTCAAACATGCCGGGGCTCCGGTTCGACACGCTGCGCGCCGACAAGCACGGCCAGGCGATTGCACTGTGTGCGGTGCAACAGGCGCAGGTTTTTCAGCCCTGCTGAAAACTGATGGAAAGCCGCATCGACCACGCCAGCGGCAGCCAGTGCGCGCGCGTCCGTCGTGCCCGCGTCCACCGACTTCACCAGCACCAGCCCTTCTGCCTGCAAAACCGCGGCGAGCCAAGCGGACAGGCTGTCGGACGTCACGCTCCAGCTCTGCGCGATGCGCGGATCGGCCAGGACCATCGCGCACGCCATCCACACCGGTGTGCGGCCTGCGGCCAGGGCCTCGCGCAGGGCGGCGACTGTGGCAGCAGGAACCAGGTCGGCTTGCCTGGCGCAGAGCTGCTGGCCGAACTGCTCCATCGCCCCCACCGCCATGGCATGGGCTGCGGCATCGTCGAAGCCCTGTTCGCGCTGGGCGCGGCGCACGGAGTCCGCGTATGGTCCGCCGCCCGGCACCAGCACGACCCGGCCACCGAGTGCCGCGCAGGTGCGCAGCCAGGACGACAACTCGGTCGACCCGGCCAGACTGCCACCGAGCTTGACGATCCAGACCGCCTTCGTCGGTTCGCTGTCGTTCATGCCCTGTGCTCCCGGTACAGCAGGGCGACCGCCACGGCTGGCGCGCACCAGGACGCCCAGCGCGCCTGCAAAGGATCGCGCTCAGGCGCGGCCAGGCCGAGTGCCGCGGCATAGGGCCAAACCTGGCGACCCAGTCTGTGCGCCAGACGCTCGACCACGAAGCTGCCAGCGCCGGCCGCCACCAGCGGCGCATCGTCCGGCAGGTTTGCCTGCTCCAGCACCTGCAGCGCGGCGCGTTCGAGCGCGTCAAGCTGAATGCCGGCGAACCAGGCAGCCAGGGCGTCCCAGGTTGCAGCAGACTGATCAAGGACATCGCAGCCCACCATGCGCGCCAGACGTTGACGGCTGGCGCCGACGGTCTTGGCGGCTCCGTCGGCACTGTCGTGCTGGTCTGCTTCTTCGGGCAACCAACCGAGAATGCGGTAGACGTCTGCCGTGGTCGCGAACAGTTCGGCCATCAAGGGAATGCGGCGACCTGCCACGGGAACGGACGACGCCAGCGCCATCAACGGCGTGCGCACCACGCCGCTGTACACCAGTTCGCCCAGAGCCAGACGGTCGCTGTCGCTGAAGCCCCTGGCCTGCACCCCGCCGGCGACGATGGGCACGATGTCGGTGGTGGTGCTGCCCATGTCGACGAACAGCGCTGCCTTCAGCCGCGTGGCGAGCGCCTGCGCGCTGGCGTGCCAGTTGCACGAGGCCGCTGATCCGGGACGCGCCTTGGCGGCGGCCGACGCGAGCCAGCCGCCATCACCCGCGTAGAACCCCACATGACGCTTGCCCAGATGTTGCGCGAGGACGTCGACCAGGGCGCGGACACCTTCGTGGCGGTCGCCAAACAGGTCGGTCATCTCGCCCGTCATGGTTACGCCGTGGGCCAGCGGCGGCGGCAGTTGCGCGCTGTCGAGCACGGCGTCGAGTGCAGCATGCAGGTGCGGCAGGCCGCGCCACAGGGCGCAGGGTTGCTGCCGTACTCCCTTGAGCCGCCCCTCGGCGTCGAGCCACGAGACCTTGAGATGGGCGCCACCCACGTCCCAGCCCAGGATGGTTTCAGGCCGTCTCGCCGACATGATCGCGCTCCGGTGTGTTTGTGCTGTGCGGGCTTGTGAGGGCTCCGGCCTTGCGTGGCGCCATCGGCGGCAAGCGCGGCAGATCGAGCAGTGCCGCTGCCGGGTTGAAGTCCAGCGCAAAACGCAGATCGGCGTAGGCCACCGTGGCGCGCGGATTGATCTCCACCACCACCAGCCCCTCCGGCGTGGCGAGCAGATCCACGCCGACATGGCCCCACAGCCCCGGCACCGCCTGCGCGAGGCGCGCGGCGAGCTGCGCATACCGGCCATCGACATCGGGCAGGGCCCCAACGGCCACGCCGCCGAAGTGAAATGCATCACCACGCAACACCACATGCTGGCGGTTCACACTCAAAAGCCGGGCGTGCCCCTCGGCGCACAGCAAGGAAAGCGACAGCGCCTCGCCACGCAGCAGGGGCTGGTAGATGGCCCGGGCGCCGAGCGCGGTCCGGCCCCATTGCACGGCGTCGTGCGCACGCGCGAAGCAACGCGTGTGCTGGCAGCCCGCGCCGTCGTCTGGCTTGACCACGACCGGGCCGTTTGCCAGCCCGGTCATCGCCGCGGAATCGGCGTGGGTGGGCACGCAGGCGATCCCAGCTCGGGTCAGCGCCGCAGCCGTGGTGCGCTTGCTGGCGGCAACCCGCACTGCCTCGGGCGTGCAGCCCAGCAGACGGCAACCCGAGGCCTGCACCTCACGGCTCATGGTCTCGAGCAGCCCGTCGGTCTCGGGGGCGGTGAGCCAGACCGCGTCTGCCTCGCCCAAGGCCCGGCGCCAGGCAGCGTCGAATGCGCCGGGCTCAGGTCCCACGTACTGCACGCGTGCCCCGCGCAGTGCCTTGCCGCGCAGCCGAACGTCGAGCAGGGTGTGCACTTCGATTCCCGCAACATCGGCCAGATCGCGCAACTGAGCCTGGCGCATGATCTCGGCGTCCGCCAGAATATCGGGCAGCAGGTCGTCTGCCATGCCGCCCCCGGTAATGTATTCAAGAACCAACAATTTCATGCCCATGGCCCTCGAACTCATTCCTGTCATCGACCTGATGCAAGGTCATGTGGTGCACGCCCGGCTGGGCCAGCGCACACAGTACCGGCCGCTGCAGAGCCCGCTGGCGGGCGGGAGCAGCGAGGCGCTGCGGGTGGTGGACGGACTGCTGGCGCTGCATCCTTTCAATCGTCTGTACATCGCCGATCTCGACGCGATCACCGGCCATGGGGATCATGCTGCAACCATCGCCGCCATTGCTCAGGCCCACCCCGATGTGGAGCTCTGGCTGGACGGCGGACTCGACGCACTGCCCGCTGCGGATGCGACCTCCACCATCACGGTGCTCGGCAGCGAAAGCCTGCGCACGCTGCCATACACCAAAGCCGATGCCGATGCACAGACCGACGTCTCTCCGCGTCGCTGGGTGCTGTCGCTGGACTTTCGTGGCGACCAACTGCTCGGCCCGCCCGGATTGCTGCAACACACCACAAGCTGGCCCCGCGACATCATCGCGATGACCCTGGACCGCGTCGGCAGCGCGCAAGGCCCGGACCTGCAGCGCTTGTCTGCGCTGAAGGCACGCGCTCCGACGCGCCGCATCTATGCGGCTGGCGGGGTGCGCGACGCGCGCGATCTCATCGCGCTTGCGCAGTCGGGCGCGCATGGCGTGCTCCTGGCCTCGGCCCTGCATGACGGACGGCTGAGTGCCGACGACCTGCGCCGTCATGCACCCAGGGCCTGAACGCAACAAGGGCCGGCAGGCCTGCTCAAAGGTGCGCCGCAAACGGGTGTCCGGCACCGCTTTTTTTCGCAACAACCGTGGCGGCACGGGGTTCGCCAGCAACGGCACGCTGAATCGACTCCTTCACCGCCTGATAGTTGAAGTCCTGAATCTTGGCGTCGTCCTCCGCCTCCCAGTGGATGAACACGCCGACACAGATGAACACGTCGTCGGCTTCGTCCATCGGAATGGTGCCGTCTTCCACGCAATCGGCCACCGCCATGGCGACACCGCGCTGTGCCGGGCCGAACATCTGCACCGCCTGCTTCGCGCCCTTGATCGTCACCTTGTTGAACATCATGGTGTTGGGCTTGCACGGCAGGTTGGGGGCGACCACCGCCAGCAGGCTGGTGAAGCCGTCCTTGTTGTTCACCAGACCATGACAGAACGCCGCCTCCGCTGCGCTGCCGCGCGGGCCCATGATGAGGTCGATGTGCGCAACCTCATTGCCGTCCCCCACCAGCGATTCACCTACCAGCACTCGATTGATCTTGGCCATCATCGTCTCCATAGCTTGACTCGACCCGGTTGAAAGGTTTCGAGCTGCATGCGCCGGGTCATCCGCCTGCAGTCGACCGGCCTGCTGCATACCGAACAGGCCCTTGATCTCATCCCATAGACTGGTCATATCCACTCCCTTCGTGCACTCCGTCCACGTCCAATTGCGGCGCGGGTGTTCCCAACTCCTGCAACTCCGCAGCCAGCAACACGGCAACGGTCAGATCGGCGCTCGTTCCCGGATTGAGGCCGCGCCGCTTCAGGCTGCGGTCGAAGGCCTCGAGCAGCGGGCGCGCCGCGTTCCAGTTCCCGCTCTGCTCCACCGCGGCCAGACAGGCCGCACCTTCGCGCTGCACCGTTGCGGCCTGCTCCGGGCCGTGCTTGCGCAGCACATGGCTGTCCGCCCACGCCGCGACAAAACCGAGATAGACCGTGACCACCTCCGCTTCGGCAGTACCCCAGCGGTCGCGGGCGCGATACAGCGTGGGCAGGCCCAGGTTCCAGATGCCGGAAAAGTCGCTGGCATATTGATGCGCAATGCTGTCGCGCGTCGCGCTTTCCCGCATCGCTTCAAGCAGAGTGACGTCGGGCTCCTCATGCACGTCATGCCGGGCACTCGTTCCCAGACCGCCGGGATTGGCCAGACGGATGGCCCGATACGCCAGCGCCGCATCCGTGCGGTCAAGCCCAGCCAGAGTGCGAGCGAGAGCACAACGCAAGCCTCCCCCCGGCACACGTCCTGCATGGGCGTGCAGCAGCGGCGCGGCCAGCAACACGATGCCGAGATTGGTGTTGCAGCCGACCGCGCGCTGCGTGGCCAGCACGGCGCCAAAGATGCGCGCGCCCACGCTGCCACCCGCATTGCAGATCGGCGCCGCAGCCGCTTGCGCGCTGGAGATGAAGTCCTTTGCCTGCATGCCGTGACCGGGCGATTCCATGCTGACATTGCCGGGCTTGAAACAACTCACGTCCAGGCGGCAGGCGTCAATGAACAGCTGCTCCACCGTGCGCGCTGCGAGACCGCCCCGCGCCTTCGCCGGGGCGGTCTCGCAGCAGGCTTTCAGGACCGCGTTCATGCCGTGCGCCTCATGTCGGCAAACACATGGCGGGAGAGGAAATCATCCACCAGCAGCTGGGCAATATCGGGCGCGGTCTGACTCTGCAGACCCTTCCAGGCCGGGATGCTGTTGACCTCCAGCACCGTCAACCGGCCCTCGCGGTCACGCATCAGGTCCACACCGGCGTAGTCCATGTCCAGCGCCAGGGTGGCCGCCACCGCCATCTCGCCGAGCTCCGGCCCGTCCGGTGCGGGCAGGCAGGCCGCGCCCTGCGCGACGTTGTGGATCCAGCCTGCGCCACGCCGGGTCATTGCGGCACGCGCCGTGCCGCCGACAACCAGCACGCGATAGTCCTCGCCCTGCCCCGACTGCGGGCCGACAAAGCGCTGCAGGTAATAGACGTTGTTGCAGTCCTGCGGCGGGGGCAGATCGGACGGGCTGGCGATGCGGCGCAGCCCTGCGCCCTGCGCCCCGAACAACGGCTTGAGCACCAGCTCATGTCCACGCGCCGTCTCCGCAAGCACCAGGCGTCGCGCCTGCGCCTCCGATTCGACCGCCCAGGTCGGCGGCGTGACCACGCCGCTGCGGTGCAACAGCAGACTGGTCATGGCCTTGTCCACGCTGACTTCGATGGCGCGCGCCCGGTTGTAGACCGGCACACCCAAGGCCTGCAAGGCGTGCAGTACGTCGAGCCGCAACACCACCTGTTCCAGCGTGCCTCCGGGAACCCCGCGCACGAAGGCGGCGTCGGGCAGCGCCTGGGCGAAACCCGGAATGCGCAGTCCGCCTGGGGCGCGCAGGTCGACCGCGCAGTGGCGCAAGGAAACGTTGCGTGTGACGCAGCCGCGCGCCGCGAACGCCAACCGCAAGCGGCGGCCATGCCAGCCGGGATCGTCGGTGAAGATGACGATCTGCGGTTTCATGCGAAGGAGCGCTCCAGCAGTTCCGGAGCCAGCCGCCCGGCGCGGAAACTCCTGCCGCTGGGCAGCGAAGTCACGACCACCTGCGCGGGCGCGAACAGCAGGGGATCGATCTTGTAGAAGTCGTTTCCGGCGTCGCGGAACACCTGCATGAACGGCTGGCCGTAGTCTTCCGATGCGTCGCTGGGCAGTCGGACCGCCAACTGCTCGGCCGCATCGGCGCCACAGCTCACGAACAATTGCACCCGCCCGCCGAACAGGATGGCGTCGTTGGTGCGGCCCATCGCCGTGAGAAAGTCACCAGACGGCGGACACAGCGGCGCACTGCCCAGCCCGTCGACAATCTGTTCAAGTTCGAAGCCGAGGTAATGCGCCTTGTGCAGCGCGACTTCCAGCACTCGCGCCACCACCTGCACCGCCCCCGCCAGGCTGGTGGTGGGCGTCAGGATTAGGGTGAGGTCGGCGGGCTCGACCCCGCAGTCTGCGGCAATGCGATCGAGCAGGGGTAACGGCGGCATCTTGTCGGTTTCCAGCACCAGGCAGGCCTTGCTGGCGCGATCGACATAGGCGAGTTCCTGGAACAGGCTCTCCTTTGCCGCCAGCGCGCGCGCCGGACCGGATCCCAAGGCGAAAAATCCCTTCTTGCCTTCGCCGTGCGACAAGCTCCAGCCCGCATATTGACTGCCCAGACAGGCCAGCACGGGTTGCGCCGTGCGCACCCGCAGCTCCCACGGCCACGATGCCGAAGTGCCGGTGGCGGCGACATCGACCTGCCCGAGCCCGCCCAGGCAGATTTCGGCGATGCGCCGTCCAGCCTCAATGCCACCGCGCACATGAATGCCGGCATCGACGATGCGCACCCCGTTGGGCAGGCGCTGCACCTCCAGACGCAGTGCCGGCGCCGCGTCCACCAACGCATCGACCAGCGGTGCCGCCAGCTGGTTGACGCTGGCTTGCAGCGGACGTTCGGCCAAAGCCTCGACAGGGGCGGTACTTGGATTTCCGGTGTGCGGCGTCTTCATGCTCTCATTCCCACAAGGTCAGGACGTTCTGGCGCGCATGCGGCATCCGCGCTGGCGCAGCCCAGATCGCGCAACAGGTTGCGTCGCGATGCGAGCACCTGCGCGACCGCGGCCGACGCCGTCGCTGCACAGGCGTGCAAGGTGCAAAGCGGCTCGCCTGCCTGAATCTGCACCCCGCCGCGCGGCCGGTCCCGGCAGGCCTCAGGCCAGACAGCATCCATTGGCAGCTGCACCGGCACTCCGGCATAGGCAACAGCCAATGCCCGGGCGTCGGTCAGCTGCGGCAGCGCGGATGGAAGCTGGCCCGCACAGGCGCGAAAGTGCAGATCAAGCAAGGGCGGCATCGGGCCGACATCCCAAAGGTCCAGCGTGGCGGTGGGCCGGGGGTTGAGTTCGAGCAGGAACCAGTCCTCGCCTTGGACCACAAAATCCAGTCCGTTGAGGCCGCGCAATCCAAATGCCTGAGTCAGCACCTGCGCCGCGTGCAGCACCCGCAGGCGCACCCCCGCATCCAGACCGGCTGGACGCACGGCACCTGCCCAGGCCCATGGCAGTCCGGCTTCGGGCGGCGCTGCGAGCAGGCGGTTGAAACCGATGCCCAGCATGTCCTGGCCATCCGCCAGGAACAGCAGGGAATACGCCTCGCCCTCAATGCGTCGCTGGAAGTACCAGCCTTCGTCCGCGACGTTCGCGCGATTCGCCTGGGCGCTTGCCGGAAGTACATGTTGGCCGCCACTGCTCCCTGCGCGCTTGCGCAGCCAGCACGCAGCGTCTGCGGGCGGCGCCCAGCACATGGCCGGACACGGCAGGCCCAGGCTGAGCGCGAGCGCCGACCAGCGCTGGGGATCATGCGCCAGTCGCCAGACCGTCGCCGCGTTGCCGGCAAGGGTGTGCCGGGCTTCGATCCGGGCAATCACGTCGGGACGGGACTCCAGCCCGGAGCCGAGCACGATGGTGGCCGGCTCCGGGCCGAAGCCGGCAATGGCGTCCATGACCGAGTCGGCATCCAGTCCGCCATCCGCAGCGAGAGCGCAGCGGTGCCAGCGCTCAACCTGTGCCAGTGTGTCGACGTCGCCAAACGCATCCACCGCGCAGGCGGGCAGCCCGGTGCGGCGCGCCGCCTGAACCAGCGCACGGGCGCTTGTCGAGACCAGGATCAGCAGGCCGGTAGGCATTCTGTTGTCCACGCTTCAGGCCACATGGTTGCGCGCTTCGGCCAGGCAGGACTCAAAGCCGAAATACACCGCGGCTTCGGCCTCCCGCATATGCTGCAGCAGGGCGTGCTGGGTCTTGTATTTCACATTGCCGATGGCCAGCGCGCCAATGCCGACCGCCACGCCATCCGCTTGCTCCGACGTGGCGAGCTCGCGGGCGTCGTCCATCACTCCCACCGGCTCGATCCCCGCAGGCGGCACCGCGTTGAGATCAGCGGCGACACGCAGCCGCCTTGCCTGGACGAGTTCTGCGCTGCTCAGCACCTGCACCCCAGCCTTGGCCACCGCGAGGACCACCTCGGCCTTCTCCAGCAGGTGCAGCCTGGCCTGCGCCGAGCTGGAATCCGCCGCCTGCGTCGTCAGGCCGTAGCGGTGCTGCAGCAGGTCGACGGCCTTGTCCGACTGGGCCGTGCCGTGGTGGCTGGCAATGCGGACATGGGCTCCCGCCTGCGCTGCCAATGCCGACACCACCAGCCCTACCGGACCGGTGCCGCCAATGACCACCACGTCGCGCCCGCCGAGTTCAAGCTGGAATCGATCGGCCAGCGCGCGCTCGACCTTGGCCAGCATGGCAGCCGCAGTGGTGTAGGCACCGCTGGGATCGGCGAACACCGAAACCTCGAACGGCGGCACCATGGCCTTGCGCGCGGCATCGAGCATGTCGGC
The DNA here is from genome assembly GCA_049582025.1 of Thiomonas sp. Taxonomy (GTDB): domain Bacteria; phylum Pseudomonadota; class Gammaproteobacteria; order Burkholderiales; family Burkholderiaceae_C; genus Thiomonas. The sequence goes on along the minus strand of JBAUTC010000484.1, from coordinate 1,583 downwards.
AGCGAGAAACGCGTCGCGGCCGCCGATGAACAGTCCGGTGCGGCGCACGCCGCGCGGGCCCCGCGAGAAAATCGCGTCCTGGGTGAACCCGGCGATGTCATCCAGCCCGACCCCGGCATAGGGAATCACGGCGTCCCAGCCGGCGTCGTAAGCCATGTTCACATCGAAGGGACTGACGCGCCCGCCCGGGGTGGCGAAGTGCAGCAGATAGGGCTTATCCATGGAAGGCATCCTCGTGTTCGGGCGACGTCCGGGCAGTCGTTCGCGCATGTGCTGCGGGCGATTCCACACCGCGCACTGCGTTGTCTGTGCGCTTTGTTGCCTGGAACTCGGTGTAACCGGCCCCCGCATTGCGCGTTGCGCAGATGACAAATCGCAGGGGCGCAGGGCCATGCGTTTGCGCCGCCGCCGCAGCTGCGGCCATCGCGCGCGCCTGCGCGGGGCTTTCGACCAGGGCGAAACCCGTCGGTCCCCAGGACGTCTGCCCCACCGCCGCAGCGCCTGATTCGCGCCACTGCGCCAGCACGCTGGCCACTCGCGCACTGGCGTAGCGCCCGCCCTGCGCCGGAGCGAAGTGATCGCCGACACGATCCTGCAGGAGGGTCAGCGCCTGACCAAATCGGCCAATATCACCATCGACCAGCGCAGGAAGCAATTGCGTGAGCACTGTGCGGCAAAGCTGCGCTGCGTCGGCCTGCGGAAACGGCGGCAGGCTGGCGAAGGCCTGCTTCTCGGCCGTCCCGCTCAGTCCGCGATGCTGATCGTCAAAGACCAGGACCCAGCGCCAGTTCTGCGGGCAGGCCAGGCGCGAAATGACCTTGGGTGGATGATTGCTGTCCCTGTCGCGACCACCGTCCACCACAAACCCACCCTGCTCGAAGGTGCCGATCCCGATCCCCGACCGCTGGCCGCGAACCAGCACGGTGGCCATGTCCCCCGCCGGCCAGTCCAGCCCGTGGAGCCGCGCCAGCGCGGCTCCGGTGGCAAGCGCGAGTTGCGTGCCCGACCCCAGCCCGACGTGCTCCGGCAGCGCCTGCAACACCTCGATCGCAAGGTCTTCGTTCTGCCCGAGATGCTCCAGCGCACGACGGGCAAAGGCAGCCGCACGCTCGGCACATGGCCCACTGGAGGAAAGCCCTGCGCCGCGACGGACACGCACCCGGGTGACAAGGCCGTCAAGCGCGACCCCCAGACTGCCGAAGCAGCGCCCTTGGCTGCCGTCCAGGTCGAAAAATCCCAGATGCAACCGGGCATGCGCCTCGACTTCGACATGGCCCGGCAGCGGGCGGCGCGGCGTGATGGAAGCGGTCTGCATGGTGTGTTTGCGACTTCAATGAATCCCTTGGTCCCAAGCTTGATAGCAAGGGCCATGCCATTGAGCGAAGGTCAACACAATCAATAACCTAGGGCATGGCAAGCCAAAAAACGGGACACTCTGTCACACTTTTTCGAGCGGTCCCGTGACACGAAGCCCCACCGGCTGCCGTCGCGAATCGCCAAGCCCTTGTTTTTCAAGGTGCCCGGCGACCGAGGGTGCTTGGCATGGAATCTGCGTCATGGAGGCGTCGACACCCGTCCAGTGC
>JBAUTC010000483.1:0-5518 GCA_049582025.1 Thiomonas sp. | reverse complement strand
TGCCACCCAGACCCTGGATGGCACGCTGGCGGAGCTCGCTGCGCTGGCCACCGATGACGCCGTCTTCGAGCAGCGCCTGGAGGTGCTGGACGATCTGCATGGCATCTGGCTGCGCCAGGGCGTGCTGCCCATGCTGCGCCAGACCCTGCACCGCCTTGATCTGCCCGCGCGCTGGCTGGCCACGGAGGAGGGCGAACGGCGGCTGACCAATGTGCTGCACCTGGCCGAACTGTTGCAGGCCGCCAGCAGCAGTCTCGATGGCGAGCAGGCGCTGATCCGCTGGCTGCATGACCAATTGGCAGGCCAGACCACGGACGAGCAGATCGTGCGGCTGGAAAGTGAGGCCGATCTGGTGCGCGTGGTCACCATTCACAAATCCAAGGGACTGGAATATCCGCTGGTCTTCCTGCCGTTTTCCACGGCATACAGGTCGGCCAATGACGACGACAAGGAGGAGGAAAGACTGCGCGAAGACCTGCGCCTGCTCTATGTTGCGCTGACCCGGGCGCGCCATGCGCTGTGGGTGGGGGTGGGCGCTCTGAGAGTCGGAAATGCAAGAGCCTGCGTGTTCCATCACAGCGCCATCGGCTACCTGCTTGGCGGCGCGGTGCCGCACAGCGGCGAGGCAATCCGCGGGTTGCTGGATGACGTGTTTGCCGATATGCCTGACGTGCTGATCACCGACGCCGCGCCGGACGCAGAAGTCCAGCGGCTGCAGGCCAATGACGCTGTGCCGGTCCTGAGCGACGCGCCTCCCTATGAGGCCGCGTTCGAGCGCAACTGGAGCATCGGCAGCTTTTCCGCGCTGGTGCGCGATCTGGCTCCGCGCTCCACCCAGCAGCCAGCATTGCAGGGCACCCTGCAGGACGAGTTGTGGGATGCAGAACCGACGTCTGCCGATCCCGCGCCACAGGTGCTGCAGGCTGCTGCGCGCCACCGTTTTCCGCGCGGCGCCCTGGTGGGCAAGTTCGTGCATGAACAACTCGCCTGGCTGGGTGAAAATGCCTTCGCCCTTGAGTCCGACCCCACGCTGCAACAGCGTCTGTTGCAGCGCTGCGCGCGTCAAGGCTGGGATCCGCAACGTGCGCAGGATCTGCTGGACTGGTTGCGCGAGGTGCTGGCGACACCGCTGCAGCCTCTTGGTGTGGCGCTGCCTGACATCGGCGCGGCCTTGTCGGAAATGGAATTCTGGTTCCCGGTCGAACAGGCGCGTGCGGCCGAGATCGACGCCATATGTCAGCGCCACATCCTGCCCGGCAAGCCACGCCCGGCGCTGAACCCGCGCGCCCTGCATGGCATGGTGATGGGGTTTGCCGATCTGGTGTTCGCCCACGAGGGTCGGTACTGGGTGCTGGACTACAAGAGCAACGCCCTGGGTACAAGCGATGCCGACTATTCGGAAGACGCGCTGGAGGCCGCCATGCTCGACCACCGCTACGACGTGCAATGCGCGCTCTACATGCTGGCGCTGCATCGCCTGCTGCGCTCGCGTCTGGGGGGGGCGTATGACCCGTCGCAGCAGCTCGGTGGCGCGCTGGACGTATTCCTGCGCGGCGTGCGCGGCCCACGGGCAGGTTGTGTGTACATCGCGGCCGATCCGGCCCTGCTCGATGCGCTTGATGCCCTGTTTGCGCAAGCCGTGGAGGACGCCGCATGAAGCTGCCGACGCCCGTCACCATGGATGCCGCGAGCCAGACCTTGCTGGATGCGCTGCGCGGGTGGGCGGACCTCGGCGTGCTGCGGCGCCTGGACGCTGCGCTGGCGCGGTTCATCGCCGAGCTCTGCCCGCAGGTCTCGCCGCAGGTTCTCATGGCGGTGGTCGTGCTGGCCGATCTGGAAGGACGCGGTCACACCTGTGTCCTGCTCGACGAATTGCCGCAGCATCTTGCCGTCCTGATGGAGCGGGCCACGGCTGCCGCTGCGCCACTGGTCTTGCCGACAGAGCTGACGTCGCGCACCGATTGGGCGCAGGCCTTGCGCGGCTGTCCCGCCGTCTTCGAGGAGGGCACTCCAGACACCGGCGCTCCCCTGGTGCTCAGCGCGGATCGCCTGTATCTGCGGCGCTACTGGAGCGATGAATCGCAGGTGGCCAGCTTGGTGCAGCAGCGGTTGATGCAAGTCGTCGCCGTCGATGTCGGAGTTGCGGCTGCCGCGTTGTCGCGCTTGTTTCCCCAGCCCGCGGTCAACGCCGTGGACTGGCAGAAACTCGCCTGCGCACTGGCCTTGCGGGGCCGCTTCACCATTCTCACCGGCGGGCCGGGCACAGGCAAGACGTACACCGCCGCGCGTCTGCTGGCCTTGCTGTTCGCCACCGCGGCACAGCCGACCGCGCTGCGCGTGGCGCTGGCCGCGCCCACGGGCAAGGCGGCGGCACGGCTCAAGCAATCCATCGATCAGGCCTTGCACACCTTGCCTGCGATCGACGGCGTGCCCGACCTGTCGCAGCGCATCGGTCCGGCACGCACCCTCCACAGCCTGCTGGGCGCACGCCCCGACACCCGCCGCTTTGCGCACAACGCGGCGCATCCGCTGGAGGTCGATGTGTTGCTGATCGACGAGGCGTCGATGGTGCATCTGGAAATGATGGCCGCGGTGCTCGCCGCGTTGCCGCCCACCGCTCGGCTCATTCTGTTGGGTGACAAGGATCAACTCGCCTCTGTAGAGGCCGGCGCGGTGCTTGGCGAGTTGTGCTCAGGGGCTGAGCAAGGCCGCTACACGCCGGAAACGGCGCAGGCGCTGGAGGCTCTCGGTGGGGAGCGCATGCCGTCGGCGTTCATTGATTCCGCCGGATCGACGCTGTCGCAGCATGTGGTGATGCTGCGCGAGAGCCACCGCTTCGGCGGTGGCATCGGTCAACTTGCCCGGGCCGTGCATGACGGCGACGCCGACAAGGCGCTGGCTCTGTTGCAGCAAGCGGATGATCCGGCGGTACGGCGACTGCCGTTGGCCGCTCCACACCTGCTGCCGCTTGAGCAGGCGCTGGTCGATCTGGCGGTGCAGGGGCGCGACAAAGTGCCGGGATACGCGCATTACGCAGGATTGCTGCAGCACGGTGCGGCGACCGCCGGCGACGCGGTGGCGTGGGAGGTCTGGGCGCGCAGCGTGCTGCACGCCTTCGAGCAATGCCGCGTGTTGTGCGCTGTACGCGAAGGGCCGTGGGGCGTGCATGCACTCAACGCGGCGATTGCCGCGCGCCTGGACAAGGCGGGCCTGCTGCGCTGCCGTGGCGAATGGTATGCGGGTCGCCCCATCATGGTGACGCGCAATGATCACGACCTGGGGGTGCTGAACGGCGACGTGGGCATCGTGTTGTCATCACCCACCGGCGGGCTGCGGGTGGTGTTCGCCAACGGGCAGACGCTGCGATCTGTCAGCATCAGCCGCCTTGCCGATGTGCAGACCGCATTTGCCATGACGGTGCATCAGTCGCAAGGCTCGGAGTTCGATCACACCGTGCTGGTGCTGCCGGATCGCGGTGCAGCCATCAGCCGCGAGCTGATTTACACCGGCATCACCCGCGCACGCAGGGCCTTCACCCTTGCCTGTGCAGACCTCCAGACCTTGCGCGACGGCATTGCGCGTGTCACCCATCGCTCCAGTGGACTGCTGGCACGTATCGATACACTTTCTGCCCCATGAACAAGGCTTTTGTCCGTGAAGACACCACCGACGCCGATGACGACGACGGCGGTGCACAACTTCCTCCGCTGCCTCCCGGCGGCAAGAACTACCTCACGCCGCAAGGCTATGCCCGGCTGCGTGCGGAGCTGAAGGAACTCGTCGAAGTGGAGCGCCCGAAGGTGGTCGAAGTGGTGTCGTGGGCGGCGAAGAACGGGGATCGTTCCGAGAATGGCGACTACATCTACGGAAAAAAGCGTCTGCGGGAAATCGACCGTCGCCTTCGTTTTCTGACCAAGCGACTGGACATCGCCGAGGTGGTCGATGCCAGCCTGCAGCAAGGGAATGACCAGATCTTTTTCGGCGCCACGGTGCGCTACGCCGACGACAAAGGCGCGGAGCACATCATCACCATTGTCGGCATCGACGAGACCGAGCCGCTGCAGGGCAAGATCAGCTGGATATCGCCTGTCGCACGCGCCTTGCTGAAAGCGCGCGAAGGCGACAGTGTGAGCCTGCCCACGCCGGGCGGCATGGCCACGCTGGAGATTCTGGAGGTGCGTTACCCGCCACGGCAGTGAGCGGGCGGCGTTTCTCGCCGCTCAGTTACCGCTCTGGCCGTTTGTGAGGCTGCGGTTCTTGGCCCGGCTGGCGCGCACCACGAATTTGAGTCGCCGCAGCGCCCGCAGCACGTCGGCCAGATGCTTGCGGTCGCGCACCTGTACGACGAAGCGCAGTTCCGTAGTGGCCTGCCGCATGTCTTCGTCCATGGTGACGTGGGCGATGTCGCTGTCATGCTCGCTGATTGCTGCCGCCACACGGGCAAGTACGCCCTTGGTGTTCTGCACGATCACGCTCAGGCCGGTTTCATACGGGCGCGTGATGTCGGCCGCCCACCCCAGGTCGATCCAGCGGTCCGGGTCTTTCTGGAACAGACGACGTGCGATGTCGCAGTCTTGTTGATGCACGATCAGGCCTTCGCCCTTGCCGAGGTAGCCAATGATGGCATCGCCGGGAATCGGGCGGCAGCAGGTGGCATAGCGCACCGAAATGCCTTCGCTACCGTCAAGCTGCAGGGTGGATTGGGGTTCGCTCCCAGCGCGGCTTTCCATGCGTTCGATGGTGTCGAGCAAGGGAGAGGAGAGCGCGTCTTGCGGCGACACCAGGGCTACGACCCGCTTGGCCAGGAAGTCGGCGACGCGCTTGCCCAGGCCGATGTCGGCGTACAGATCGTCGCGCGATTTGAAACCGGTCCAGCGCAGCAGCTTGTCCCAGACCGCATCGTCGAGGGCGGCGAGTTCGAGATGCTCATGGCGCAGCGCGCTTTGCAGCAGGCGACGGCCCAGTTCAATGGACTCGGCCTGCTGCGTGGTGCGCAACGCATGGCGGATTTTGGAGCGCGCCCGGCCCGTGCGCACGAAACTCAGCCACCCCGGATTGGGCCGCGACGCCGGTGCTGTGATGATGTCCACCACGTCGCCGCTGCGCAACTCGGTACGCAGCGGCACCAGCACATTGTTTACCTTGGCAGCGACGGTCTGGTCCCCCAAATTTGTGTGAATGGCATAGGCAAAATCCACCGGCGTGGCACCGCGTGGCAGCGCCAGAATGCGCGATTTTGGGGTGAACACATACACGGCATCCGGCGCCAGATCGACCTTCACGGTTTCGAGAAAGTCTGCCCAGTCGCGGTTTTCGGTCTGGATGTCGAGCAGGGATTGCAGCCAGGCGTTGGTGGTCTGCATTTCCTGCGGGGCAGGCTTGTCCTCGGGTGTCTTGTAGAGCCAGTGCGCCGCCACGCCGCTTTCCGCGATGCGGTGCATGGACTCAGTGCGGATCTGGAACTCGATGGGATTACCGCTAGGTCCGATCAGCGTGGTGTGCAGCGACTGGTAGCCAT
>JBAUTC010000482.1:0-3197 GCA_049582025.1 Thiomonas sp. | reverse complement strand
ATGCGTGTGACGTCGTGTTCGTCATTGCCGATGGTTTGTCCGGGCGCGCCGCGCAAACGCATGCCGTGTCGCTGATTGCGCAGACGCGCGCGCGCCTGCCGGCCAACTGGCGTGTCGGTCCGGTGGTCGTCGCCAGCCAGGCCCGAGTGGCCCTGGGCGACGAGATCGGCTCCTTGCTCCGCGCCAATCAGGTGGTCATGTGCATCGGCGAGCGCCCCGGCCTCACTGCGCCGGACAGCCTCAGCCTCTACCTCACCCACGGCCCGCGCCCGGGCCGCAGCGACGCCGAGCGCAACTGCATTTCTAATGTCCGGCCTGACGGCCTGACGTACGCGCAAGCCGCGCACAAACTCGCCTGGCTGCTCGCTGGCGCGCGCCGGCTGGGGAGATCAGGGGTGGACCTCAAGGACGATAGCGAAGCCGCGGCATTGCCCGCGAGCAGTGCGCCGGAGCAGCTGAAGTAGCAGAGCGGGGTTGTCGCTGTGTGCCAGCAGCTACAGCTTGGCTACCGCCGCTCCGGCCAGTGCGGCCTGGGCCGCGTGCAGATGCGCCGGCGGCACCCACAAGGTCCATGCGGTGGGCGCGTTTGCATCGCCGGTGAAGAAGGGTGTCTTTCCCTTGAGTGCAGCGACGGCGCGGTCGAAGGCTGCCTTGTTCGCCGCCGCGAGTGGAACAAAGCCGGTGCGCGCCGACCATCCGGCGATTTCGGCGTTGGAAATGCAGCCCTGCGCCAGACTGCTGATGGCGCAGCGCCCGCGCGCGGCGTCGCGGAGCTGGAAGGCGAGTTGCGCATCCCGTTTGTCCTGGTCGGTCGCGGTGTCGCCGAGCCACTTTGTGGGCAGTGGCAACCCGGCGCGTGCGGCGTAGCTGGAGCGCAGGGTGGCCGGGTCGAAGTTGCATGACGCGTCGGCGGCGAGACATTGCTGTGCGCCGAGTTCGATGCGGTCGAGCGATACCAGCGCGATGTCCTGCAGCGCGCCGAGCATGTCCAGCGTGGACACGTTGACGCCGTTGCCTATTTTCTTGCTGCTCACGGGCTTGAACTCCACCGTGCAGTCGGAAACGGTCTTGGCGTCCGTGCTGCAGATCGCAACCGGCAATTCGAAATCGGCTGGCGTGGCGAACACGGTGCCGATGTCGTCGTAGACGGTGCGGTACAGCCCCCACGACTGCGCGATCTCGTCGGTCTCACCGGCGTCGGCCGTCAGTTCCACGCCACGCGGGAAGTTCTCTAGCACTTGGTAGGGCGTGATCTGGAGCGCGTAGGTCTTGCCCGCACTGACCGCGTCCTTGGCAAGATCTTTGATGCGGCTCTTGATCGCGTCGGCATCTTGCGGCAGATCCTTGCCGCTGCCGCCCGCCTGGTAGAAGGAGATGGTGCTCTTGCCGGCGGTACTGTCCGATGAATTGGCCGCACTGAAGGCGCCGTCCACCTTCACTCCCCAGCCGGAGCCCGAGGCGCTTGCCTCCGCGGTTTCGCGCTGCCTCGCGGTGCGGGTCTGGAAGTCGATGACCGCAAACGCCTCGGCACCGGTCATTCTGGCCGAAACAAAGCCCTCGCCGCAGGTGGCCCGAAAGGCGTCGAGGTTGCGCCGCGCCAGCGCGGCGGCGTCTTCGGTGAGCACCACGGCCGGGCCGGCATGGCCCTTGAGCGCGGCTTTCGGTGCCGCGTACTCCGCACCGTTGCGCACCTCGGCCTTGATGACCAGGGTGGTCGAGAAGGAGCTGATCTGAGTGTCCTGCGCGAACTTGGCCTTGCCCGATCCCTCGAAGCCCACCGTCTTCACCTGCACTGCGGCGGAGATGTCCATGGCGCTCGCCAGCTCCTGGCTGTCGCGCACCTCCTGGACCGACACCCGCGTTTCCTGTGCGGGATCCTTCAGGGTGTCGAACTCGACGCACCGGGTGGGGATGGCCTGGTCGCGGTCGGCGCTCCAGCCCCAGCCGAGATTCACGCCGGTCTGGGGCGCCTCCACCATGAAGGCCTTGGTGACGCCGGCCGCATCCAGCCGTTCTGTGGGGGAGGGCCGCTGCGCAAATCGACCGTGCGCCGCGTTTTCAGACAGCGGACGCTCTGTCTTGCCGACAGAAAACATTCGGTCGGCGGAGTCACAGGCCGCCAGCCCGCACAGTGCGGTGAGTCCGAGTGCCGGAGCGGCGAAGCGGTGGAGGCGCATGGCGTTTCTCCAAAGCGTGGCTTGAGCTGAAAAGACTAGTTCAGATGGCCAGCGGGCGAAACTGCATGCCCCGCAATTAGGGGACCGATTTGTTGACTTGATCGTCAGACCGACGCCCCACCGACCGTGCGTTGCGAGGTTTGGAAACGTCACGTCGCATGGCGCACTTGTGCGCCGAACAACTCCGATGCGCTGCTCAGATGCCCATCTCGTCGAACACTTCCCTTGCGATGCGGAAGCTGTCCATCGCCGCCGGTGCGCCGCAGTACACGGCGGTCTGCAGGAACACCTCCTTGATCTCGTCCTTGGTCAGGCCGTTGTTGATCGCACCGCGCAGGTGGAGACGGAGTTCGTGCGGGCGGTTCAGCGCGGTGATCATGCCAAGGTTGAGCAGGCTGCGATCACGTCGCGACAAGCCGGGCCGCGTCCAGATGTCGCCCCAGGCCACTTCCGTGACCAGGGTTTGCAGGTCGCGGTTGAAGTCGTTGGCGTTTTGGATGGAGGCATTCACATACTCGGCGCCGAGCACTTCCTTGCGCACGGCAAGGCCGCGTTCGAATCGATCTTGACTCATTTTTGTTCTCCGGATGGTCGTGCAATCTGGCGCTGAGTCTAGGTCAAATGACGTACTCCTTGTTCCGTCGACACGCGCATCGCCTGGGCGCGGCAGGCCGTCAATATGACCCTGGTGGAGGCGAGTAGCCGCGCCAGCGGGAGCGGGCAGCGGCGATGGCGACCCCCAGCGGAGCTTTGACTGCGTCACGCCAGGGCGAGATGCCGGGGCCGATTGGATCGAAGCCCAGATTGCGCAGCACGCGATTGCACTGATGCACGCGGGCGTGATGCCGTGTGACCGCGGTGTAGAACACGACCCCGATGGAGATGGAGACGCCGTCTCCTGGGCGTACCCAGTCGGTGGTAGTGCGTGTCATGTGTGGCGAGGTCGCAGGGAAGTACACCCCGTCTCCGGTGGCGACGTCGAAGTCCACGCCGCGGGGGCGTAACCCCTCGTCGAGTTGA
>JBAUTC010000481.1:0-1700 GCA_049582025.1 Thiomonas sp. | reverse complement strand
ACGCCGGCGTAACGGCTCATGGCAAAGGCATGCACACCCAGATCGAGGATGTCCTGCACGGACGTGGGGAAGAACACGGGCAACCCGCAGGCCTTGAAAATGTGGTCACTCTGATGCGCCAGCGTGGATGACTTGGCCACATGGTCGTCGCCCGCCACGGCGATCACCCCGCCATGCCGCGCCGTTCCCGCGCTGTTGGCGTGTTTGAACACATCCGAACAGCGGTCCACTCCCGGCCCCTTGCCGTACCAGATGCCGAACACGCCGTCGAACTTGTTCTTGTCGGGGAACAGATCGAGTTGCTGCGTGCCCCAGACCGCAGTGGCCGCCAGTTCCTCGTTGACCCCGGGCTTGAACACCACGTTGTTGGCTTCGAGGATTTTTTTCGCTTTCCACAGCGCCTGGTCGTAGCCGCCCAAGGGCGAGCCGCGATAACCCGAAACGAAACCTGCGGTATTCAACCCGGCAGCGGCATCGCGTTGCCGCTGCAGCAGGGGCAGACGCACCAGCGCCTGAATGCCGCTCATGAAGGCGCGGCCGGAATCAAGGGTGTATTTGTCGTCCAGCGAAATGGTCGCCAGCGCACGACGGATGTGCTCGGGTAGGGGAGCGTTCATCGCCTGTCTCCTTCTGTGGCGCACATCCTCATGATGGCGCCGGTTGTCACCAATCGGCCACCGATCAGGCAGGCCGGGCAGATACGGTGCCCTGCACCAGCACGGCCCGCGCGCCGTCTTGTGAACGGCGACCGACTCTAGGCCGGTGGCCAGATGCTAGTGCGACTGGGGAGGAGTGAACAGAGGGAGAAGCCAGAGGCCGGGTGCCGATGCGGCCTTGACCGCGCGATTCAAGCAGAGTAGGCAGGCAATTCGATCACGTAGGTGTCGATCATGGCGTTGGGATCGATTACCGGCTTGCTGGGATCGCCAGCACCCCAGTCGCTCTGGAACAGGATGCGCGTGCCACTGGGGCTCATGGTGACGTTGGGTTGCGCCCAATAGTTGCCGCTGGAGGAGTTGCCATATTTACCCGTACTGCGGTGATGCGCCACACGGTACACCGCGCCGCTATCGACGTTGGCGATCAACACTTCCTGGTCGAGATAGGTCTTGGGCGATCCAACAGCAACGGGATTCGGCCCTTGGCAGTTCCCGTTGGTGCCCGACGGGCAACCGATCATGGCCATACCCACCCAGCCCGGCGCCCTGTAAGCTCGCCCACTGAGCAGCGTTCCTGAGGGGGGATAGTCGGAGATGAGCACCTTGGGGGCTCCGCCCTGGGTTAGATTGACCGTCATCAGCGTGGCGTTGGTGCCGGGGCCGTCAAATTGCGGGCCGGCCACGATGTCGTCGCCCGCAGCATTGCGCAACATGTCGCTGTGCTGGGTGCCGTCATAGGCGATGGTGTATTTGATGGCGTTGCTCACGGCGTCCATCACATAGACGTTCTTCGAGTCTTTGTAGAAATAGGTGGCACGGCCTGATGGCAGTGCCTGTGGCACGTCCGCCGACACCTCGAATGACTGTCCAATGGTGTTGGTGGAGATACGGTAGCTGAACGCGGCGTAGGCCGCCGAACCGCTGAGGTTCTTGTTGAGGTAGGCGCCCAATCCGATCAGGTCGTTGTCCTCGCTCATGGCAAATGGGTCCTCGCCGCCCGACACGGCTGTGATGGTGCCATGGCCCTTGACCGCGTTGTAC
>JBAUTC010000480.1:0-1886 GCA_049582025.1 Thiomonas sp. | reverse complement strand
CGGCGCCATCTCGCGCGACGAAACGCCGGATCTCTCGAAGGCTGCGACATGGGCAACGTGGAGGTCGCGCAGCCGGTCGGGAATCAGCGTTGAAAGTGGCAAACCAAACGCTTGAGATGCACTCATCCCGAACATGCGCTCAGCCGCAGGATTGAACATGATGATGTCACCCTGTGCGTCGACCGAGACGATGGCATCCATCACCGAGTCAATGGTGCGCCGCCAACGGTCGTCGGCCTCGCGAAGCGCGCGGTTGTGCCGATCGTCGCGTTCCAGTTGGCGGGCGAGCAGCAAGGCCGCTGATCCGACCAGAAGGCACACAAGGAACGCGCCACCAGCAATCGGAAACGCCACGGCGCGCCAAGACGACAGCGCGCCGGTCATGTTGTCGGAAACACCGACCAACAGCGGAAACCCCGGGACCCGCTGCAACGCCATCCGGTCGTCTTCTCCGTCCGAGCGCACCACGTCAACCTGCTGCAATTGGCCCGGTCGTGGCAGGGTCATGCCGACCAGTTCCGGCGGCTGCAGGCCCAGGAGTTCGTCCCGCCGCGGCAGACTCGCGAGCAGCCGGCCATCTGCCAGATACAGTGCCACAGGCCGACCGAAGTCCTGCTGGATATAGGCATACAGTGGCTCAAGGGCTGCGCTGGTCACAGCCGCCACAAGCACTCCGCGCAGCGAACCGTCCGGGTTGCGCAGTGCGCGTGCGAGGTGCAGTGTCCAGACTCCGGTAGCGCGGCCGCTCAAGGGTACACCGATGTAGAGACCCTGCTGCTTTCCTGCTCCGAAGGCTCGGAAATATGGCCGGTCTGCGACTGAAATTCGCACGGCCGGAAACTGCCGGGTCGAATTGACCACGATGCCGTCGGCATCGGCGATGAACAGCGCACTTGTTTCGCCGAGCCCCTGCTGCCTGGACGACAGCAGTAGGTGAACAGGCATGCTGTCCAGCCCGAGTTGTCCGACGAACGACGACTGCAGGCGGTCCGCAATGCTTTGTAAGGTCGCGTCGTCACGCTCGAAAGTCTGCCTGGTTTGTTCGGCGAGCAGCCTGGCGAGAGCGTCCGTCTGCGCGACATCCTGGGTCAGTGCATTGGCGCGAAGATCCAGGAGCACCACCACCACCGCCATGGAAATGGCGACGATTGTCAGCACCGTGAGGATGCCAATCGCACGCGCAGGGCGGATTCGAAAGCGCATGGCAGTGCCGAATATCGTGTCTCTCGAGGTGCGGCCCCGTAGCCCGGGCAGCGCGATGCGCGCGTCCGCCGCGATGCTAGATGTCGCAGTGCCTAGCGATTTGACACAAGTCAAACTCGATCGGTTTGGTTGGAGAGTTCTTCGCTTACCGCAACGCAGTTTCAATTTGTTGACATGTGTCAAAAATAAGGTCATCCCGGACTCGTATCTTGAAACGGCAATATGAATTCGTCCGATAGAAGGACGGAATTGCGGGAGAAGGAAGTGAGCGCGGGTCTACATGAGTTACGTGGTAATGGACTGGCTTGCCGAATAGGCGGGCGGGTTCTCTTTTCCAACGTGACTTTCGCGATTCGCGGTGGCGACTGGCTCCAGGTGGAGGGCGTGAATGGTGCCGGGAAAACGAGCCTGCTGCGCCTGCTCGCCGGACTGTCGCGCCCTCATTCCGGCATCGTGGAATGGAACGGTGTCGATTTGGCGCACGCCGGTGAGGACTATCGAAGGGCGCTCGCCTATCTCGGGCATCGGAACGGCCTCAAGGAAGATCTCAGCGCACTTGAAAATCTCCGCTTGGCCGCCGCCGTCGACGGACAAACAGCCGATGATCGAGCTGCCGCTCAGGCCCTGCTGCGCGTCGGGTTGCGCGGCCGCGAAGAGCTGCCGTTGCGCGTCCTGTCCCAAGG
>JBAUTC010000479.1:0-2537 GCA_049582025.1 Thiomonas sp. | reverse complement strand
GCGCAGATGGTCCGGCCCGTTGGCGCGAGCGCGGCGGGCGACAGCATCTCGGCCCGGCTGGGACGCGGACTGGACTATGCCGAAAGCCGCACTTATCAGCCGGGCGACGATCTGCGTGGCCTGCACTGGCGCCTGCTGGCGCGTACCGGCAAGCCCTTCGTCAAAGTGCATCAGGAAGAACATGCACCCGCCTGGCATGCCTTGCTCGATCTGCGTCCCGGCATGGTGTTCGGCACCCGCCTCCGCACCAAGGCCGAGCAGGCCGCTCGCATGAGCCTGCTGGCCTGCATCAGCTACGCGCTGGCCGCCGAAGGTGCAGCCGGGGCGATGGGGCTGACACTGTGGCGGGGCCGTATGCAGGCGTCCGACCTGGGACGTGGTCTGCCAGCCGTGCGGCGGTTGACACAGACGCTGATGGAAACGCAGATCGCGCCTGCAGCGCAGGGCGACTGGGTTGACGCGCAAGCGGCATCCACTGCCTCGACCTTCACCGATTGGGCGCAGCGCCTGGCGCGCACCCTGTCGGACGGCTCGCGTCTGGTGCTCATCAGCGACGGCGCGGGCTGGGACGCGCCGGAGATCGACGCCGCGCTCTGGGCCTTGCGCAGCCGTGCCGAGGTGCTGCTGTTGCTGGTGAGCGATCCGGTGGAGTCCGCGCTGCCCGCGGGCGCTGCACTGGGTGCGGCCACCTTCGTCGATCTGGCGCAGCACCAGACCGGTGTGCTGCCGGATGCCGCGTCGCGCACCGCCTTCGTCCGTCTGGCCCAACAGCGTCGCGCAGCCCTGCTGGCCCGCTGGCGTGCGCGGGGCTTGGTCTGCATCGACGCCGGGGTGGAACACGACGACGCGGTCGTGCTGCGCGCCCTGTGCAGTTGCGCGTGAGCGTCGCAATGGACCACATCGCCGCGTTGGTCGACATCCTGCCTCCGGTTCCGCCGCCGGCCCTGCCGCCCGCGGCTTGGTGGCAAGGGACGGAGGTCTGGCTGCTCATGGGCCTCGTCCTGTCTGTCTTGATCTGGGCGATGTTCTGGCTGCGCCGGAGTCGGCGCTGGCGGCACTTGAGGGCCGTTGCGCGCCGGGCCATGAGGGACGAAACAAACCCGCAGCAGGCGGCGACGATCCTGGCCGGGCAATTGCGCAAGCTGTTGCCTGAGCCCGACTGGCCGCAAGACTTGCGCGCTGCTCTCGATGCCCTGCGGTTTGCCGCGCAGACCGGACAAGCCAGCGTCACGCTGGCGCGCGACACGTTGCATCGCCTGGCGGACGCAATCCGCCTGGCCAGCGGCCGGGCTGCGTGTGCCGCATGGGGGCGCAGCACGTGGTCGCACGGCGTGTTCGTCCGCGCTTTGCGCAAGGCGTTGCAGGGGTGGAAATGAGCCCGTTGGCGCTGATCCTTGACGGGTTTGCCGCGCTGCATTGGGCGCAGCCGCTGGCGCTGTTCGCCTTGCCGCTGGCCGCACTGCCCTTGTTCTCGGCACGGCGCGGGCGGCAGACGCCTCCGCCACAAGCGCAGCAACTGCTGCATCCGGATCTGCACGGTCTGCTGCAGGCGCCGAAGCACAAGCGCATGACTCGCCTGCCCGCGTTGTTGCGCGCCCTGGCACTGGCTGTCTGCATCCTGGCGCTGGCGCAGCCGCAGCGCCTGGGCGTGTTGATCGCCGCTGCGCCCGAAGGCCGCGACATTGTGGTGCTGCTCGACACCTCGCTCACCATGAGCCTGCACGACCTGCAGTGGAACGGCAGGCCGGCGTCGCGGCTGGCGGTGGCGCAGCAGGTGTTCGCCCGGTTTGCGCAGGAGCGAAGCGGTGACCGCTTTTCGCTGATTGCCTTCGGCAGCCACGCCGCGACGTTGCTGCCGCCCACCTTTGACGCCCGCATGGCCGGGCAGATGGCGGGCCTGCTCAGCGTTGGTCAACTGGGGCAGGATACCGCGCTGGGCGACGCCATTGCCCTGGCACTCCGCCAGGTGCAACAGCGGCGCGGCCTGCAGCCTATTCTCATCCTCTATTCCGACGGCGGCGCAAGCAATGTCGGCAGCATCAGCCCGGCGGACGCGGTGGCGCTGGCGCGGCATCTGGGCGTGAAAATCTATACCGTCGAAGTCGGCCAGACGCCCGATCCCGGCCAGCCTTACACCGTGCCGGACTACGCCGGGCCGCAGCCCGATCTGCGGCTGATCGCGCAAGCGACGGGCGGCAAGTTCTACTTCGCCGCCAGCGCTCACGCGCAGGAGGCGGCGGTGCGCGACATCGGCGCACTCAATCCGCGCCTCCATCCCCCGCCCACGCGGCGCCGGACGCAGGCGCTCTATCTCTGGCTGCTGTTGACGGGCGCGGCGTTGTGGCTTCTGGCCAGCATTGCCGAACGCGGCACGTGGCGACGAAAGGCGCAGGCATGAGCGTGTGGATTGCGCTCTGGACGCAGCCCTGGAGCTGGTCGCACCCGTGGGCCTTCGCCTTGCTGCTGGCGCCGTTGCTGCTTGCGTTGTGGCGGCACCAACAGGCGCGGCGGCAGCGCGTGCTGGCGCTGGGTTATGC
>JBAUTC010000478.1:0-5421 GCA_049582025.1 Thiomonas sp. | reverse complement strand
AGGCAGGTGCGAGACGCGGCGGGGCGGTAGACCGGGGCAGGCTGCGAGGCGGCGGCTGGCGGCACGGGAGCCGCGGCTGCCACGGTAGCCCAAGACAGGAACAGCACCAAGCAACTACGGACAACGGCGTGCGCGCGGGAAAAAATCATGCGCCTATTGTCTCTCGCCCCATGCATCCAGTCCGCCATGGACGGCTGGCCCTCAGCTGGCAAGCCCCGTTCCACGGGCGCCGCAAAACCGGCCATCCTGCGCAGTTCGCGCACCACATTGCGGGCAGAAGCGCCCCTTGGCCGTTGACATCTCCGGTGGTGGCGCAGCCGGGCTGGCACTGCCCACCAGTCCCAGCGCCTGAGCCGCCGCACCCGAAAGCGCGGCGGCTGGCGCTGCACTGCTGCCGATCAGCTGGTTGAACTGCCCGATGTGCGCCGCCCGCTCTGCGTCAAGGCTGGACTGCGGCGCGACCAGCGTCGGACGTTCCTGACCGAAGCCACGCAACTCCGCGGCCATCCCCTGCGCCATGCTGGGAAGTCCACGCATGGCCAGCACCTGGCGCGGGCCGGTGCGCTCGAACAGCACAGTGTCAATCTCGGACGCCCAGACCCGCAAGGTCATGGCCTCGATGTTGATGACGTCTTTTTCGGTTTTGAGGCGGTCGGCCAGCACGTTGCCCATCTCCATCCGCGCCGACTCGAAACTGCCCTGCACTTCGACCCAGATCACGGCGGAGCGGAAGTCATACCGTCCCCATAGCGCATGGGCGCTGCGCAATGCATAGACAGAGGCAACACTCAGGCCGAGCGTCAGCATGATCCAGAACGACAGATCGCCACCAGCCAGCAGCGCATGCGACAGGCCATACGCGCCGATGGCGACAACGCCCATCAGCAGCGCGAACCAGGCCGACAACAGCACCAGCCAGCGAAACTGCGGCAGCGCCATAGCATGACCTATCCCCGACGGCGTTGTACGCTCGCGCGGCATGGGCTGGGTTTCTTCCACCAGTTCCAGCCGGAACTGGCCCTGGCGCCCAGCGACCTCGGGCGACTGCCGCAGGTAGCGCCGGTTGGGAATCGCCTCTTTCCAGCGTTCCATCAGCATGCGGTCGACTTGCTCCATCAGCTTGGCCGGATGGCTGTTCATGGTGAACACCTCGGTGGTCTGCGCCGACCCGACCGATTGCGGTGGCGGTCCCATCTGCGCCCACAGCGTCGCCAGACCGAGCGCCGTCGCCACGAAAGCGGCAATGGCGCTGAACAACAGCGCGGCATTGATCTGCAGCGCAGGCAAGGCGGGCAACTGCCGCTGGAAGAGCGCCAGCAGCACCGGGCCGATCACCGCAGCGACAATCAGCAGCACCAGTAGCCCGATACTCAGCTTGGCCTTCTGCAGGGTATTGGACTGCGCAGTGAGGTTGCCGCGCACCATGGGCTGAAAAATCACCACATAGCCCAGCACCAGATAAAACAGGCCCAGCCAACTGGCGGTCTGTGGATTGGAAAACACCAGCAGCGCCAGCGTCATGCTGACAATGTAGGCGAGCAAGGCCACGCCGCTTTGCGCCAGCCTGTGCGCCGCCCCGCGCACGGCATACGGGGCAAAAATCAGATTGGGCATGAAGCGATAAAGCGGATTGTTTCCCGGATCTTCAAAAAGCACCGCGCCGTTGCGCAGCAGTTCCCGGACCTCAAGTCCGGCCTTGCTGCTCCCATCCTGACCTTCTGGGATTTCGGGCGCCAGTCCGCGCGGCAATCCGCGGCCAACGAAGTAATTGAGCTGGCTGAACCCGCGCCAGGCCCAGGCGATCCCGCCAGACAGCAGCAGCACCGAAATCACCAGGGCCGCCGCGCCACGGGCATCGACTCCCCCCTGCAAGTGGCCGCGCACCTGGAACAGCACTACCAGCCCGGCAAGGATCAGCGCAGCGGAAGCAAGATAGAGAAAAATGTTTTCGGTGCTATACGGATTGGGCAGGTTCAGCGCCTGACTGCGGTCGGAAAATTCGTAGCTCATCGTTCTGGGTTCTGTCTGCAGGGTTGAGAAAGCGTGTGGTGCGTTTGCTGCTGTTCCCGGTGGCGCGGCAACCCGGCTGTTATGTCAATTTGTGGCCACAGCTTGGGCAGAAAACATCGTCCGGCTGCACCGCGCTGCCGCATGCCCGGCAATGCGGCGGCGCGGACACGTCATCTCCCGCTGGCGGCGGTTCGGGCGCTGCGGGAGGTATCGGAGAGGAGTCGACGGGTGTCGACGGCGGCGCGACGGGCGGCGCTGCGCGCGGCTTGTAGCCGTCGAGCTTCTGTTTGAATTGCGCCAGTTTCTGACCAAGGGCATCCGTCGATTCCGACCCCACGCCCTCGCCCACAGCGCGATACACAAAGATCATGCCGAGCACATAAATCAGGCTCACCACGGACCAGGCGAGGAACCACACCAGGCTGATCGAAAGGCCTGCACCTCCCATGCCTCCACCGCCTAGCGCCACCCCTTCCATGCCGCGCATGCTGCCAAAACCGCCCATCCCCGCCATGCCGCCAAAGCCGCCCGCGGCAAAGAAACCGCCGACGAACATGCTGCCGACGAACACCACGGCGAAGATGAACGCCACCGCCGGAAACACCAGCAGCCCCAGCACCAGAAAATGCATGAACACTTCGAGCGGGCGTTTGGTCACGATGCCCACGGCGCGCGCCATGCTGGCGATGAACCCTTCACCATGCCAGACCGCTGCGATCATCAGCGGTCCGGCCAGCAGCAGCACGGCATAGGCCAGCGCCACCACAACAACCAGCGGTCCGCCGAGCACAAACCCGAAAAAACCGCCAATGCCCGGAATGCGCCCGAGCAGTGACAGCAGATAGGCCACGAGCAGAATCACGGCAAAGCCCAAACCGAGCAGCACCAGCAATCCGATGACATAGAGCGCCGATTGCACACCGCCAAGAAAGGCAGGGCCGAAGCCACGTACCGGCTGGTCATAGGCCTGATCAACCAGCATCAGGCCGCTGGCATTCATGCCGACGACGATGATGATCGTGCCCAGAAGGCTCATCAGCATCATCACCGCGGGACTGCCCGAACTCATGCCCGCAGCCTCCCCGCCACTGATCGCCAGACCGCCTAGAACAAAGCTGCCGGCCAGCATGGCCAACGCACGCCAGTTGTGCAGGGCCTCATAGCTGCGGAGCAGCACGCCGAGGTTGTTGGTGGTTTTCACGGTCATGATGTCCTCCCTGGACGCTTGAGCATTGCGATCGACCCGATGTACTGCAAACTGGGGGCAAAATTCGGGGACCGCAGCGGGCTGCAATCGGCAAGAAACCAGGATGCGAGACGCGCGAAAGCATTTCTCACCCCCATTGTCAAGGTCGGTTGGAGTGCTGCGATGAATTCGGACATTCCGGGATCTTTCCCCACAGCTGGTCTGGAGACAGCGGCGCGCCACAATACTTCCAGCGCGTCTCCTGAATGCAGAGTTGTCGCGCGAAGAAATTACCCTTGTCGCGACAGGCCGAGAGCGCCGCCCGCAAAGTGTCGATCCGCCCCATCTGTTTGGGCACAGGCGGGGCTGGCGTTGGGACAATGGGGGCTATCTTCTGTGCGGGAGGCGGTGCAGAGGCCCGCGCCTGTGCCCGATGATCGGCATGCGCTGGTGCTGATGTGGAGCGCGCGGACTTGGATGCTCGCAGGGCCGACTTCGATGACCGGACTTCGGGTGCTGATTTGCTCTGTGCCGGGTGTTCGGCTAGGGGCGCCGCTTGCGGAATGGATGCCTTCACCTCAGCGGGCGCCGCGATAGAGGCGGAGTGGCTCGGCATCACCCGTACTGGCGCGGGCAGCGCCACCGTGGAGGCTGCGCTGCTGGCGACGGCAGGAGAATGACCGCCTTTGTCCCGCTGTGGATGCTGTGTCGACCACCACAACCCGCCGCCACCGATCAGGAGAAACGCGATCACCACGATGGCAATTCCGCCGACAAGGAGTGCGTTGCTGCCCTTGGTCACCTCGTGTTCACCCGCTGGCGCTGCAACTGGAGGCGTGGCCGGCTGCTCGTGCGGAAAGGGCATGGCCGCGGCCGCTTCTGCCTTCTCGCGGATGTCCGCCTCAAGTCTGGCCATGGCCGCGCGCCTCTCTCTTTCGCGCGAGTCGTGCTCTTGCTCCGCTGCGGTGATCTGCGTCTGCATGGGATCTGCCGCGGGGTTCTGGGCGGCGTCTGGAGCGGCCCCGGGCGCTTCGGACGTCTGCAGCATGGATACGCCACAGTGTTTGCAGAACTTGGCTTCATCCTGGTTTTGTGTTCCACACTGCGTGCAATAGCGTGACATGTCAACTCTCCTGATCCGAATGAGTCAATGTTAACGAGCGCATCCCTCGCATCCAAGCCGCCACAGCCGACATCGCCCTGCTCCAAAAATACAAAAAGCCCGCCATCTTTTGGATGGCAGGCTTTGCACACACCCAGCGCGCGAACGCGACCGGGCGGGTGATACAGCAGACGCGGGGTCCGGACTTACATGTCCATGCCCATGCCGCCCATGCCACCGCCGGGCATGGCGGGAGCAGCTTCTTCCTTCGGGGCCTCGGCCACCATGCACTCGGTGGTCAGCATCAGGCTCGCCACGGAAGCGGCGTTTTGCAGCGCGGTGCGAGTGACCTTGGTCGGGTCGAGAATGCCCATGGCAATCATGTCACCGTAGGTATCGTTGGCGGCGTTGAAACCAAAGTTACCCTTGCCTTCGAGCACTTTGTTGATCACCACGCTCGGTTCGCCGCCGGCGTTGGCAACGATTTCGCGCAGCGGCTGTTCAATTGCGCGCAACACGATCTTGATGCCAGCGTCCTGGTCGTGGTTGTCGCCCTTGATCTCGCCCGCGGTCTGACGTGCGCGCAGCAGTGCCACGCCGCCTCCAGCCACGATGCCTTCTTCCACTGCAGCACGGGTGGCGTGCAGGGCGTCTTCCACGCGGGCCTTCTTCTCTTTCATTTCCATCTCGGTTGCGGCGCCAACCTTGATGACGGCAACACCGCCGGCCAGCTTCGCCACGCGCTCTTGCAGCTTTTCGCGGTCGTAGTCGGAGGTGGCTTCTTCAATCTGGATGCGGATCTGCTTGACGCGGGCTTCGATGTCGCCAGCAACACCGGCGCCGTCGATGACGATGGTGTTTTCCTTGGCCACTTCGATGCGCTTGGCCTGGCCCAGATCAGCCAGGGTGACCTTCTCCAGAGTCAGGCCGACTTCTTCGGCGATGACCTTGCCGCCGATGCTGATCGAGCCTTCCTGCATCGTCTCGAGCATGGCTGACTGGGTTTTGGGAGTCGCGCGGTTGATTTCGTCGGCCAGACAGATCTGCGTGAAGATCGGGCCGCGGTGGAACTGGAAGAACCGCTTGCCGTCGGGCGATTCCATGACCATGTTCGTGCCCAGGA
>JBAUTC010000477.1:0-2860 GCA_049582025.1 Thiomonas sp. | reverse complement strand
ACGTTCCCTAAAGCGGCCTATACGCTTCGGGCCAAACCGAGGTGCACGGCCAAAGCGCAATGCGGCTGGGAGAAGGTCCGAGCAGTCTATGCAATGTGCACTCACCAAGGCAACGTGCGTCCTAAATAGTCCAAGTACTGCAGTCCTGGCTTTCCCGTCACCTCGAGCACGGTGCGGACGACGTTCGGGATGCCTTCGTCGATGCCCAGCTTCCTATCCGGGCCGCCCATATCGGTGCGCCCCCTACCGGAGGGCCATTAGCACCATCGCGCGTGACGCGCTCATGCAAGGCTTCGACCACGCGCATCGGGGTCAGCGCGTTGGTCCCCATCACGCGGATGCACTCCTCGGTTCTCACATCCGCAATGGTTTGCTGCGGATCGTTCGTCACGCCGGCATTCACAAACAGGACGTCGCACGCGCGGCTGCCCAAGCGCTTGCGCAGGTCTGCGACCTGATCGACCGCATTGATGTCGAGGGTCTCGATCTCGAGACGCCTGCCGGACCGCATTGCAAGGTCATGTAACGGGGTCCGCTCCCCCGCCCGTACGGGGCCCGAGACCTGTCAGCCAATGTTCAGAAACGTCTCGGCCATCGCCTACCCAAGACCGCGAGAAACACCAATCAGCAACACCCTCTTGTTCAATTCGGCTGGCCTGATCAGGCTCCCGCCGAGAGATCACAAAATTCATCGCAGCATTTGCCGTGGGATCACCGCCTCGCAGATTCGCCGGTGCCTATACCGCCATCCGTCTGCCCCGCCCCTTTCTGCATCCGCATCACGCTGAACAGAGCCCCCATGACGGCCATGCAGGTGGCAACGATCAAGCCGATGCGAGGTGCCTCGCCACCAGCAACCAAGTGGAACACCACCGAACTGGCGACCGCGCCCGCGGTCTGCCCAGAAAGGCGTGCCGTGGCCTGCATACCACCAGCCGCGGCGCTACGTGCGCGGGGTGCGGAGAGCAACATGTTGCGGTTGTTCGGAACCTGGAAGAAGCCGAAACCCAAGCCGCAAAACATCGTGCATGCGACAAGTGGCGCGAGCCGGTGCTCCAGGGTCATCCATGCGGCGAGCATGAGCCCCACGGCCAGACAGCCGGCACCAAAGGTGCACAGCAACGCTGTCGAAAATCGGTCGGCCAGACGCCCGGCCAGCGGAGCTGCGACGGCCACCGTCAAGGGCCACGGTGTCAGGGCAAGGCCCGTGGCCAGCGCGCTCACCCCGAGTCGATTCTGGAAGTCGAATACCAGCGCAACGATGCCCGCAATCTGCGCGGCGAAGCAGCAGACCGAAGCCATCACCGACAGACGAAATACACGCCGACGCAAGAGATCCAGTGGGATGAGTGGTGAATCGACCCGCCACTCGCGCAATACCAGCGCGGTAAACGCAGCGACTGCCACGCCAATGAGCACCAAACCATCCAGCAGCGTCGTCACCAAGCGGTCGACGCCCACGACCAACGCAGCAAAACCCACTGCGTTCAGTGCCATGCTTGCCAGATCGAGTCGGCGCGTGCCGGGTGCGCCGCGCGGTAGCGTCCGCATGGCGAGCATCGTGATGGTGCCGACGGGCAAGTTGACGGCGAACAGCCATCGCCAGTTCGCCTGGGAGAGGATCACTGCGCCCATTGCCGGGCCCGCAGCAGAGGAGAGCGCCACGGTCAGGGCGCTCCAGCCAATGGCTTGACCGAGCATGCGCTGCGGCACGATGGCGCGCAGCAGCGCAGCGTTGAGCGCCATGACGCTCGCCGCGCCGAACCCCTGGATGAAGCGTGCGACAACCAGCCAGGTGAACGACGGTGCCAACGCACACAGCGCGGAGGCCGCCGTGAACAGCGCAACACCGCCGATATACATCCGGTGATGCCCAACCCTGTCGCCCAGCGCCGCACAGGGGAAGAGTGCCATCACCAGGGCCATCTGGTAGGCGGTAATGACCCAGATTGCATTGGACGGGCTGATGTGAAAGGCGTCGGAGATGGTCGGCAGAGCCACATTGACGATCGTCCCATCCAACACGACAAGAACCGTTGCCAGCAAAACGCCGACAAGCGCCCACAGCTGGTCTGGCCGAAGAGCGCCGCCGGGATCGGGCTCCAACTCCTGCACGTGGGGAGAGTTACTGGCGATATGTATTGCTGGGGAACGAAAGGGCATTGCGTAGGACAGGAAGTGGCGAGGTCCGGACACACTGTATCGGCCCGCAACAGATGGCGGAAGGCGCAAGGGATGCAATGTATAGTTGCGTCGGACGCCATGAATGGACCGCATTTCCCCAGTCCGCCCTCGCGCGTGGACCTGAACCTGCTCCCCATACTCGATGCCTTGTTGAGCGAGCGCAGCGTGACCGCTGCCGCGCACCGACTCAATCTCAGCGCCTCGGCGATGAGCCGCTCGCTTGCTCGATTGCGCACCATGACCGGCGATCCGTTACTGGTCCGCGCCGGGCGTGGCCTCGTCCTCACCCCGCACGCGGAGCAGTTGCGCGCCCGTGTCATTGGCCTGACGCAACAGGTCGAGGGTGTGCTTGGCCCGGCGCAACACGCGGTCCGCCTTTCTGAAATCGACCACACCTTCACCATTCGGGCGAATGAGGGGTTCGTCGAGGTGTTCGGCGGCGCGTTCACGACCGCACTCGCCCGGAAGGCCCCGCGCGCCCGCGTGCGTTTCGCACTCAAGGCGGACAAGGACGCACGCCATCTGCGCGAGGGGCTTGCGGACCTCGAGGTCGGGGTGATCGGCGACACCGGCCCGGAAATGCGCGTGCAGGCGCTGTATCACGATCGTTTCATCGGCGTGGCCCGCGATGGGCATCCACTTTTTGATGGCCCCATCACGGCGCAGCGCTATGTGG
>JBAUTC010000476.1:0-12317 GCA_049582025.1 Thiomonas sp. | reverse complement strand
GCCGGGTTCAGCGTGCCGCCGACGCTCCGGGCAGCGGACCGATGGCAGGCTTGTCGTCGGCGCCCCAGCCGCCGCCCAGCGCCTGGATCAGCCCCACGCTGGCGGCGTAGCGCCGGTTGCGCAGGGTGAGCTGGGCGTTGTGCGCACTGGTGGCGGTGGTTTGCGCTGTGAGCACGTTGAGATAGGGCGCGGTGCCCGCCCTGTACTGGTTTTCCGCCAGTCGCAGCGAGACTTCGGCGGCCTGCACCACCTCGGCCTGTTGCTGTGCTTCCTGCGTCAGAATGCGCTGCGCGGCGAGGTTGTTCTCTACCTGCTGCAGCGCGGTCAGCACGCTCTGGCGGTAGGTCGCCACGGTCTGGCGGTAGGCGGCCTTGCTAGATTCCACCTGGGCGCGACGCAATCCGCCGTCAAACAAGGTGGCCGCCAGACTAGGACCGATGGACCAGAACAGCGAGGGCGCGGAAAACAGCTCGGCAATGCGCGCAGCCTGGCTGCCCCCTTGCGCAGACAAGGTGAGATTGGGGAACCAGGCGGTCTGCGCCACGCCGATCTGCGCGTTGGCCGCTTCGACCTGCGCTTGGGCTGTGGCCAGGTCAGGGCGGCGCTGCAGCAGCTGCGCTGGGATGCCCGCGGGAATGGCTGGCACATCCGGCAGGGCGCTCACGGCGGGCAGGGAAAACTCAGCCGGAGGCTGGCCCACCAGCACGGCGATGGCGTTCTGCAGTTGCACCCGGGTCACGCCCAGATCGGTCAGGCTGGTCCGCGCCTGCAGCAACTGGGTTCGCGCCTGCGCGACGTCGGCCGCGGTATCCACGCCGGCCTTGTAGCGATTGTCGGTGAGCTGCAGCGCGCGCTGATAGGCGGCGACGGTGTCATTCGCCAGCGCAATCTGCGCGTCCACGGTGCGCAACTGCAAATAGCTTGTGGCCAGCGTGGATTGCAGGCTGAGCTGGGTGTTCTGCAGTGTGGCCGCGCTGGCAGCAGCAGTGGCCTCTCCGGCCTGCACCTGCAGGCGTACCTTGCCCCAGAGATCGGGCTCCCAACTCGCTCCCAGCGACGCGCTCAGGCTGTTGCCCTCGGTGCCGGTGCCCGCGGTTCTGGCGCGGGTGGCCGATGCGCCGGCGGTCGCCGCAGGGTAGTAGGCCGCCTGCGCCTGCCTCACCGCTGCCTGCGCCTGTTCATAGGCCGCGAGCTGGGCTGCCAGGCTCTGGTTGTGCTGTGCGACCTGCGCTTCCAGAGCGGACAGCACCGGGTCGTTAAACACGCTCCACCAAGCGCCGCGCGGCGCAGAGGCCAAGGCTTGCGCGGGCCGCCATTCGGCCTGGCCCTGCGCCTGGGCATAGCTGGGAGGCAGGTTGATTTTTGCGGCCGGCTCCGGGAGCGCGGCGGCGCAGGCACCGAGCAGGAGCGCCAGCGGCGCAGCAAACAAAAGGCGGTGTGAAACGGTCGGATTCATGGGATTCAGGCCGGTGTGTCGAGAGAAACCGGGTGGTCGCTGCGGCTGAATTTGCGCAGGGTCCAGCGTCGCAGGCGGTCGAGTTCGAGATAGATCACGGGGGTGGTGTACAGCGTGAGTGCCTGGCTGACGATCAGCCCCCCCGCGATGGAGATGCCCAGCGGCTGGCGCAGTTCGGCGCCGTTGCCGGTGATGAAGGCGAGCGGAAGCGCGGTTCCTAGCGCGGCCAGTGTGGTCATGAGGATGGGGCGAAGCCGCAGCGTGGCGGCCTGATAGATGGCGTCGCGCGGGCTGGCGTCCCGCTCGCGCTCGGCGGTGAGGGCGAAGTCCACCATCAGGATGGCGTTCTTTTTCACAATGCCGATGAGCAGGAACACTCCGATGAGCGCGATGATGGAAAACTCGGTGTGCGTGAGCTGCAGGGCCAGCACCGCGCCCACACCTGCAGGCGGCAGCGTGGACAGGATGGTGAGCGGATGCAGGGTGCTTTCATACAGCATGCCCAGCACGATATAGATGGCGAAAATGGCCGCCATGATGAAGAGCGGCTGGTTTTTCAGTGTGTCGGAAAACAGTTTGGCCGTGCCCTGGAAGCCACCATGGATCTCCGAGGGCAGGCCGATGGCGGCCGTGGCCTCGTTGATCTTGGTCTGGATGCCGCTCAGCGCAATGCCCTTGTCGAGGTTGAAGGAAATCGTGGACGAAACGAACAGCCCCTGATGGTTGACCGCCAGCGGCGTGTTGGACAGTGCGTAGTGCGCCAGCGCCGACAGTGGCACGCGCTGGCCGTTGCTGCCCACCACGAACACATCGTTCAGCGCCTGCGCGTTGTCCTGGTATTGCTGCGCAGCTTCCATCACCACGCGGTACTGGTTGAGCGGGGCGTAGATCGTGGAAATGAGCCGTTGGCCGAAGGCGTCATTGAGCGTCTGGTCGATGGTGGAGACCGGAATGCCGTAGCGCGCCGCGGCGTCGCGGTCGATCACCAGCGAGAGCCGAAGACCATTGGCTTGCTGGTCGCTGTTGACATCGTTCATCCCCGGAATGCGTTTGAACGCCGCGAGCACCTTGGGCTCCCACTGGCGCAGCATGTCCAGGTTCGAGGCCTGCAGGGTGTATTCATACAGTGCGGACGAAGGCCTGCCGCCGGCGCGGATGTCCTGCACCGGGAACATGAAGGTCTGCGTGCCCGGCACGCGCGACAGCGCGTTGCGCAATTGTTTGATGATGGTCTGTACGCCCGGCCGTTGATCTATCGGCCTGAGCTGCATGAACATGAAGGCGCTGTTGGTCGTGCCACCGCCGGTGAAGGCCACCGCGTTTTCCACGCCTTTGTTCTTGCGCACGATGGCGACGATCTGTTCGAGTTTCTTGCTCATGTCCCGGAACGAGACCGACTGGTCCGCCTGCACCGAACCGATCAAGAGGCCAGTGTCCTGTGTCGGAAAGAAGCCCTTGGGCACGATCTTGTACAGATACACGCTCAGGCCGATGGTGGAGAAGAACACCACCAGCATCAAGACCGGATGCAGCAGCGCCCAGCGCAGGCTGCGGGCGTAGCCATCGTGGACGCCGTTCCAGGCCTTTTCCAGCGGCGAGACGCGGCGTGCCGCACCGCCCGCATTGGGAAGGACGCGCAGCCAGCGCGAGGCCAGCATGGGCGTGACGGTGAGCGAGACCAGCAGCGAGATGCCGATGGCCACAGAAAGCGTGACCGCGAATTCGCGGAACAGCCGTCCGACGATGCCGCCCATGAACAGCACCGGCAGGAACACCGCGACCAGCGACAGGCTCATCGCCAGCACGGTGAAGCCCACCTCGCGTGCGCCCTTGAGCGCGGCGTCGATGGGGCGCAAGCCTTCTTCCACATGGCGCATGATGTTCTCCAGCACCACGATGGCGTCGTCCACCACGAAGCCGGTGGCCACGATCAGCGCCATCAGCGACAGGTTGTCGAGGCTGTAGTCGAGCAGCCACATCGCGGCGAATGTGCCCACCAGCGACATCGGCACAGCCAGCGCCGGAATCAGCGTGGCCCGCCAGTCGCGCAGGAACAGCCACACAACGCCGATCACCAGCACCACGGCGAGGATCAGGGTGTTTTCCACCTCTTCCAGCGAGGCGCGGATGGTGGTGGTGCGGTTCATCATGACCGTGACATTGATGGCAGCCGGAATGGACGCCTCGAGTTGCGGCAGCGCGGCCTGCACGCCCTCCACCGCGGCGATGATGTTCGCCCCCGGTTGCCGATAGACGATGAGCTGCACCGAAGGCTGGCCGTTGGCCAGGCCCATGTTCTGCGCGTTCTCCAGCCCCTCGCTGACATGGGCGATCTGGTCGAGGCGGATGGGCGCGCCATCGCGGTAACCCACCACGATGTGCTGATAGTCCGCGGGTTTGGTGAGCTGATCGTTGGTACCAACCTGCCAGCGACGGTCGCCGCTGTCGATCGCGCCCTTTGGCGTATCGACGTTGGCAGTGGCAATCGCCTGGCGCACCTGCTCCAGACCCAGTCCCATGCCGTTGACGCGCGGCAGATCCAGTTCCACCCGCACCGCGGGCAGGGCGGCACCGCCCACCGTGACCGAACCGATGCCAGCGATCTGCGAGATCTTCTGCGCCAGGATGGTGGAGCCTGCGTCGAACATCTGCCCGCGCGTCAGGCTCTTGGACGTGAGCGAGAGCAGCATGATCGGTGCGTCCGCCGGGTTCATCTTGCGATAGGTCGGATTACCCGAGAGGCCAGATGGCAGCAGCGGCATGGCCGCGTTGATCGCCGACTGCACCTGCCGCGCCGCGCTGTTGATGTCTTTGGAGAGGTCGAACTGGAGGATGACACGGGTCGATCCCTGGGTGCTGCTCGACGTCATCTGCGAAATGCCGGCGATGGTTCCCAGGCTTCGCTCCAACGGCGTGGCTACGGTGGCCGCCATGACTTCCGGGCTGGCGCCGGCCATTTTCGCCTGCACCATGATGGTCGGAAAATCGACCTGCGGCAGCGGCGCCACTGGCAGCAGCCGGAAGGCGATGATCCCGGCGAGCAGCACCGCCAGCGCCAGCAGGCTGGTGGCGATCGGGCGGCGGATGAACACCGCGGAAGGGTTCACCGTGCGTCCTCAGCCACCGCTGCCTGCCCGCCCGAACGCCACGCCGCGACACGTCGCGCCAGGCGGTCAAACGCCAGATAGATCACCGGAGTGGTGAACAGTGTGAGCACCTGAGACACCAGCAGGCCGCCCACCAGGGTGATGCCCAGCGGCTGGCGCAGTTCCGCGCCCATGCCCCCGCCCACCATCAGCGGCACCG
The DNA here is from genome assembly GCA_049582025.1 of Thiomonas sp. GTDB lineage: Bacteria > Pseudomonadota > Gammaproteobacteria > Burkholderiales > Burkholderiaceae_C > Thiomonas. The sequence goes on along the minus strand of JBAUTC010000476.1, from coordinate 7,555 downwards.
CGCCGAACAGCGCGGCAAAGGTGGTCATCAGAATTGGCCGCAGCCGCAGATGTGCCGCCTGCAGCATGGCCTCTTCGGGCGGCAGGCCCTGGTTGCGCTCGGCGTCAAGGGCGAAGTCCACCATCAGGATGGCGTTCTTCTGCACGATGCCGATGAGCAGGATGATGCCGATGATGGCAATGACCGTGAGGTTGTGTCCCGTGCCCATCAGCGCCAGCAGCGCACCGATGCCCGCCGAGGGCAGGGTGGACAGGATGGTCACCGGGTGGATATAACTTTCATACAACACCCCGAGCACGATATACATGGTGGCGACCGCAGCCAGCAGCAGCCAGAGCTGGTTGCTCAGCGCCGACTGGAAAGCGCTGGCCGATCCCTGGTAATGGATGACGACCGAGGCGGGTAGTGCAGACTGCTTGGCCGCCGCCTTGATGGCATCCACCGCCTCGCCCAGCGATACGCCGGAGGCGAGCTGGAAGGAGATCAGGGCCGCGGGGAACTGGCCGATGTGGTCGATCGACAGCGGCGTGGCACGCTGCGTGATGGTGGCAATGCTCGACAGCGGCACCGCTCGCCCGCCGCTGCCGGTGAGATACACGGCATTGAGCGCCGCCAGACCGTGGTCGTCCTGCTTTTCGACGCCAAGGACCACACGGTATTGCGCCGACTGCGTGAAGATGGTGGACACCAGTCGCTGGCCGAAGGCGTTGTACAGCGCGCTGTCGATGGCGCTCATGGTGATGCCCAGCCGGGAGGCGGCGCTGCGGTCCACCTGCACATAGGCTTGCAAACCCTCATCCTGCAGGTCGCTGGTGACGCCCGAGAGTTGCGGCAGTGCCTTGAGTCGGTCCATCAGCGCGGTGTTGGCGCTGGAAAGCTGCGCGGCGCTGGTCGCCGAGAGGCTGAACTGGTAGGGGTAGCGGCTGGCGATGTCGTCAATCGTCAAGTCCTGCACCGGCTGCATGTATGCCTGAATGCCGGGCACTTTGGCTGCCCGTTCATCCAGCCGGTTGATCAGGGCTTGCACCCGCAGTCCGCGTTCGTCCAGGGGCTTGAGATTGATGAGCAACCGTCCGGTGTTCATTGTGGTGTTCACCCCGTCGATGCCGACGACGGAAGAGACCGATGCCACTGCGGGATCCTTGAGCAGCGCGTCCACCAGCGCCTGCTGGCGTTCGGCCATGGCCTTGAACGACACGTCCTGCGGAGCCACCGTGGTGGCCCTGATCATGCCCGTGTCCTGCACCGGGAAGAAGCCCTTGGGGATGAGGACATAGAGCAGCACCGTGAGCGCCAGCGTGCCCACCGCAAGCAGCAGCACCAGCGGCTGATGCCGCAGCACCCAGCGCAGCGCGCGGGTATAGCTGGACGACAGGCCATCAAACAACGCCCCGGTGGTACGGAACAGACGTCCCTGCTGCGCCTGTGGCGTATGGCGCAGCATCCGCGCCGACAGCATGGGGGTGAATGTCAGCGACACCACCGCCGAGATGACGATCGCCACGGCCAGGGTGATGGCGAATTCGCGGAACAGCCGCCCCACCACGTCGCCCATGAACAGCAGCGGAATGAGCACCGCGATGAGCGAGAAGGTGAGGGTAATGATGGTGAAGCCGATCTGTCCGGCACCCTTGAGCGCGGCGGTCAGCGGACGCTCGCCCGCCTCGATGTAGCGCGAGATGTTCTCGATCATCACAATGGCGTCGTCCACCACGAAGCCGGTGGCGATGGTCAGCGCCATGAGGGTGAGGGTGTTGATGGAGAAACCGAACAGGTACATCGCGCCGAAGGTGCCCACCAGTGCCAGCGGCACCGCGGTGGCGGGGATGAAGGTGGCGCGCGCGCTGCGCAGGAAGACGAAGATCACCAGTACCACCAGCACGACCGAGAGCAGCAGCTCGAAGGTCACGTCGCTGATGGCGGCGCGGATGGTCACGGTGCGGTCGGAAAGCACCGAGAGCTGGGCGGCTGCCGGCATTTGCGACTGCAGGCTGGGCAGCAGCTTTTGAATGCTGTCCACCACGGCAATCACGTTGGCCCCGGGCTGGCGCTGCACATTGATGACGACACCCGGCTTGCCATTCACCATCGCGGCCTGCCAGGCGTTTTCCGCCCCGGTGTCGATGGTGGCCACGTCGCCCAGACGTACCGGTGCGCCGTTCGAGTAGGCGATGATCATGTCGCGATACTGCTGCGGCGACAGCAGCTGGTCGTTGGCGTCGATGCTGAAGGATTGCTGACTGCCGTTGATGCTGCCCTTGGGGCTGTTGACATTGGCCCCGGCCACCGCGGTGCGGATGCTGTCCATGCTCAGGCCGAGCGCCGCCAGGGCCGTGCCGTTGACCGTCACGCGGATGGCTGGCTTGTGGCCGCCGGACAGGCTGACAAGGCCCACGCCAGACACCTGCGACAGTTTCTGGGTCAGGCGCGTGTCGGCCAGGTCGTACAGCGTGGTGAGCGGCAGGGTGGCCGAGGTCAGGCCCAGAGTGACGACGGGCGCGTCCGCCGGATTGACCTTGGCGTAGATGGGCGGCTGCGGCAGGTCGGAAGGCAGCAGATTGCTCGCGGCGTTGATGGCGGCCTGCACTTCCTGCTCGGCCACGTCGAGCGAGAGCGACAGATCGAAACGCAGGGTGATGACCGAGGCGCCGCCGGAACTGACCGACCACATCTGCGCCAGCCCCGGCATCTGACCGAACTGCCGTTCCAGCGGAGCGGTGACCGACGAGGTCATGACATCCGGACTGGCGCCGGGGTAGAGCGTGGTGACCTGGATGGTCGGATAGTCCACCTGCGGCAGCGCAGCCTGCGGCAGCAGCTTGTAGCCGATGAACCCGGCCACCAGCACCGCGATCATCAGCAGGGTGGTGGCGATGGGACGGAGGATGAACAGCCGCGAGGGGCTGATGCGGTCGGCGTCCACCGCGTTGACATCGTCCGCGACCAGCGCGAGGTCGTCCTGCGCGGGCGGTTTCGCGTCGGGCGTGTCGCTGGACTGCATGGTCAGCGCGCTCCGCTGGCGGCGGGTTTGGTGTGCGCGCCCGGCTTGGCCTGCGTCGTTGCTGCGCTGCCTGCCGCCTGCACCACCTTCACTTCGCGACCGTCGCGCAGGCGGTCGAGACCGTCTGTCACCACGCGCTCACCCGCTTGCAGGCCGCTGCTGATCTGGGTGAGCTGGTCGAAGGCGACTCCGGTTTTCACCACCCGCATCTTCACTTTGTTGTCCGCGCCGATGACATACACATAGGTGCCCGGCGCACCCACGGCCACTGCGGTGGTCGGTACCACCACGGCGTCGGGAATGGTGCGCACCAGCAGTCGCACGTTGACGAACTGGTTGGGGAACAGTGCCAGGGTCTTGTTATTGAATTCGGCGCGCAGATTGAGCGTGCCGGTGGTGGTGTTGATCTGGTTGTCCGCCGCGACCAGTTTGCCGGTGGCGAGCAACCGGGTGTTGCGCGCGTCCCACGACTGGGTTTGCAACTGCTTGCCCGCCATGAGTTGATTGACCACATCGCTGATGCTTTGCTGCGGCAGGGCGAATGTCACGTCCACTGGCTGCACCTGGGCGATGGTGGCAATAGGCGAGGCCGAGTTGCTGCTCGTGCTGGTGTTGCTGCCCACTGCGCCGGAGGTGGTCACCATATTGCCGGCGTCCACTGGCCGCAGCCCGGCGAGCCCTGACACCGGCGCGGTGATGCGGGTCCAGCTCAGCTGCAGCCTTGCGTTGTCGAGCGCTGCCTTGTTGACGTCGAGCGTGGCCTTGAGCTGGGCCACCGTGGCACGCTGGTCGGAGACCTGCTGCGCCGAAATCGAATCCTGTTTGAGCAGGGTTTCGTAACGCTGCAGATCGCTTTGCGCGCCGCTGAGCTGCGCCTGCGTCTGTTCGATCTGCGCCTGTGCCTGCTCCACTGCGATGCGGAAGGGGCGCGGATCGATCTGTGCGAGCAACTGCCCGGCCTTGACCATCTGCCCCTGCTTGTAATCCACGCTCTGCAACAACCCGGCCACGCGTGGCATCACATTGACATAGCTGCGCGGGGTGACAGTGCCCAGCGCCGTGAGCCAGACGGGCACAGATTCGGACCTGGCGGCGGACGCCGTGACCGGCTGCGGCTGCAACTGCCCCTTCTCCATGCCTGGTCGCATCTGCGCTTGCGCGGGGTGTTCGCCCCCCATCCACATCAGTCCGCCCACGGCCAGGAGTCCCATGCTCAGACCACCCCATAGCCAGCGGCGGGGTGCCGCGGACGGACGGTCTGGTTCGGAAGATGTGGAAGCGTGCGGATTCATGGGCGGCAGTGCGGATGGACAAGTCGAACAGCTGTCTCCACATCCTGCGTGCGCGACGTGAAATCCGTGTGCAGACAGTGTGAAGAAGTTTGTAGCAGGTGGAAAGATCGATGAACCGGATCAGCTCCTGGCCTGGCGTTCATGGTTCCAGTAGACCTCGGTGCTGGCTGCGTCGCCCGCGCGGTTGAGGGTGCGTGCCAGGACGAACAGCAGATCGGACAGCCGGTTGAGGTATTGCAACAGCTCTGCGCGCAGCAGCGGCGCGGCATCTTTGCCGGACGTTTGGCCGGCTTCGCACGACACCGCCACCACGGCCCGCTCGGCGCGGCGCGCCACGGTGCGGCAGACATGCGCCTGCGACGCCGTCTGCGTGCCGCCAGGCAGAATGAATTCGGCTAGCGGCGGCAAATTGCCGTTGTAGTCTTTCAGTGCGTCGTCCAGCGCGGCCACCTGCTCGGGTTTGAGCAGCATCATGCCCGGCACCGACAATTCGCCGCCCAGATCGAACAAATCATGCTGCACCCGTCCCAGCAGGACGTCGATGGCCTCGGGCAGTCCCATGCTGCGCAGCAGGCCGAGGTGGGAATTCAGCTCGTCCACCTCGCCCAGCGCGTGAATGCGCGCGGCGGACTTCAGGCAGCGCGAGCCGTCGCCCAAGCCGGTCGTGCCCGCGTCGCCAGTGCGGGTGGAAATGGCGGTGAGACGGTGCCCCATGGATCTGCTCCCTCGAACGTAACGGCGTATTCTTGCTGAAATACACAACGCGTGCGCTTTGCAAGGACTGCTTCCATGAACGCCCCGATTGCCCCCAAGATTCTCACCCGTGCCACCCCGCCGGCGTTGCTGGACGCGCTGACCGCGCGTTTCGGTGCGCAGATCTCCACCGCGCTGGCCGTGCGCGAGCAGCATGGACGCGACGAATCGCCCTTCGATGTGCCGCCGCCCGCCGCCGTGGTGTTCTGCGAAAGTACGCAGGACGTGGCCGATGCGGTGAAACTCGCCGCCGCGCATGACGTGCCGGTGATCGCCTTCGGCGCCGGCTCCTCGCTTGAGGGGCAACTGCTGGCGGTACAGGGCGGCATCAGCCTGGACCTCAACCGCATGAACAAGGTGCTGGAGGTGGCCGACGCCGACATGCTCGTGACCGTGCAAGCCGGGGTCACGCGTTTGCAGCTCAATGACGAGCTGCGCCACACCGGCCTGTTCTTTCCCATCGACCCGGGCGCCGATGCCACCATCGGCGGCATGACTGCCACCCGCGCCTCAGGCACCAACGCCGTGCGCTACGGCACCATGCGCGAAAACGTTCTGGCGCTCACCGTGGTGCTGGCCGACGGCCGCGTGGTCCGCACCGGCACGCACGCGCGCAAGAGCAGCGCGGGCTACGACCTCACCCGCCTGCTCGTCGGCAGCGAAGGCACGCTGGGCATCGTCACCGAAATCACCCTGCGCCTCTACCCGCAGCCCGAAGCCGTGGCAGCGGCCGTGTGCTCCTTTCCCGACGTGGCGCATGCCGTGGACTGCACCATCGCCATCATCCAGGCCGGCATCCCCATTGCCCGCGTGGAACTGATGGACCCCGGCGCGGTGCGCGCCGTCAATGCCCACGACCACCTCGGTCTGCCCGAGCAGCCGCTGCTGCTGATGGAATTCCATGGCTCGCCTGCCGGTGTGCGCGAGCAGACGGAAAGTGTGCAGGCCATGGCCGCAGACTACAGAGGATCCGATTTCGCCTGGGCCGATACCCCGGAAGAACGCAGCAAGCTATGGAAGGCGCGGCATCACGCCTACCTTTCCGCGCTGCAGACCAAGCCTGGCTGCCGCTGCGTCACCACCGATACCTGCGTGCCCATCTCGCGCCTGGCCGAGAGCATCAACGCCACCATCGCCGAGGCCGACACCGCCGGATTGCCGTACTTCGTCGTCGGCCATGTGGGTGATGGCAACTATCACATCGGCTACCTCATCGACCCCGACAGGCCCGAAGAACGCGAGCTGGCCGAACGTCTCAACGCCCAACTCGTGCGCCGCGCACTGGCGCTGGGTGGCACCTGCAGCGGCGAGCACGGCATCGGCCTGCACAAGCAGGATTTCCTGCGCGAAGAGGCGGGCGACGATGCCCTGGACCTGATGCGCGCCATCAAGCAGGCCCTCGATCCGAAAGGCATCCTCAATCCGGGGAAGATTTTTGCGTGACGACGGGCTGAATCGCCAGAAAGTTCGCCGGACAGGACCCATCAAAAGACCTTGAAAAACCATGCAATTTGAAGGTTGCCTGCGACAGTGGAACGCGGAAAAGGGGTATGGCTTCATCACCCCCGACCGTGGCGATCACGACATCTTCATCCACATCAAGGCCTTTGCGCCCAACTCCGGCATACCCAGGGTCGGTCAACGCCTGCGCTTCAGCGTCGAGGTGGATGCGCAGGGGCGAAGGCGAGCCGTGCAGGTGCTCGGAGTCGGGGAAAACAGGCCCGAAAGGCGGCGCGCACCGCGTCAGCCGACGCAGCAGCGCAACGCCGGCTTGCTTTTGCTCATCCCAGCATTTGTGGTGCTGTGCAGTGTGCTTTCACTGCTCTGGACCCCGCCAAAACACTACATTCCGTTCTACCTGATCGCCAGTGCGGTGTGCTTTCTTGCTTACGCAATCGACAAGGCCGCGGCAATGAATCAGTCGTGGCGGACAGCCGAAAGCACCTTGCACGTCCTGAGCCTGATCGGGGGTTGGCCTGGCGCACTTTTGGCACAACAGGCGTTTCGCCACAAAACCGTCAAGCCGGAATTTCGTACCGTCTTCTGGGCGACAGTCATCCTGAATGTTCTGGGTCTGGTTGCCTTGTCATTCCCGCTTGGTCACGACATCCTGCCGACGATATAAAAACAAACGCGGCGCGCGACAAATACAGGAACCCCCATGTTCACCTATCTCATGCTCGGCGCCAACGATCTCGCACGCGCGGCGACGTTTTACGACCCGGTCATGGCCGCAATCGGCCACGCGCGCTGCATGACCGAGAGCGACGACCCGGCGCACGAAATCGGCTGGGGACGCTATGCCGACGAAGGTCGGCAGGAACTGGCGCTCTGGCTGTGCAGACCCTTCAACGGTCAGCCCGCCAGCGTTGGCAACGGTGTCATGATTGCATTCGTCGCCAGCAGTCGCGCCCAGGTCGATGCCTTCCATGCTGCGGCCCTGGCCCATGGCGGCAGCAGCGAAGGCGGACCCGGCCTGCGGCCGCACTACGGCCCCGATTTTTACGCG
>JBAUTC010000475.1:0-3131 GCA_049582025.1 Thiomonas sp. | reverse complement strand
CGGCTTCCGCAAGCAAGTGAATTCTGCATGATATGTTTCAAGGGTTGCATGGAATGGTGCGTTGCAGCAAGCACAAGCCCTGCGACTTGTCAATCTGAACTGATGTAAAGCATTGCGTCAGAGCAATATCCCACTGTTCCATGTTGCTTCCTGGCGTTGGGTCCGTGTAAGATCCTTTTGTTTTACAGATTAAGCAACAAACAAGTGTGGTGTGCGCGGACTCTGCTTTTCGGTTCTGCGAGCCACGCGACAAATTGATGGGCTGCGGTGCGCATTGCTTGGTGCCTCCGCCCGCTGATCGCCCTGCAGATCGGCGGCATGTTGTGTCAGTTGTTGTTTTGTTGCGCTGGGCTGTCTTCGCTGCGGAAGGTGCGCAGTGGTGTTCGGGCGGTACCCGGTTTGAGCCGACGTGGTGGAATTGGTAGACACGCTATCTTGAGGGGGTAGTGGCGAAAGCTGTGCGAGTTCGAGTCTCGCCGTCGGCACCAAAAGATCGAAGGGCTGGGTCCAAACCCGTCCAGACAACAACAGGAGATGGAGTGCGATGAACCTAGAGCAATATCTGCCGGTGTTGTTGTTCATCCTGGTGGGCATTGGCGTTGGCGTGGTGCCCCAGCTGCTCGGTTATCTCATGGCTCCGCGTCACCCTGACGCCGAGAAAAACTCCCCCTATGAGTGCGGCTTCGAGGCCTTCGAAGACGCCCGGATGAAGTTCGACGTACGGTATTACCTCGTCGCCATTCTCTTCATCTTGTTCGACCTCGAAATCGCTTTTCTCTTTCCATGGGCTGTGGCCCTGAAGGACGTTGGCCAGATTGGATTCTGGGCGATGATGATTTTCCTCGCCATTCTCACGATCGGTTTCATCTACGAGTGGAAAAAAGGGGCTCTCGATTGGGAATGAGTCCTTGCGGCATGAACTCGTGCGGCGCGGCGCTGATCTGAACAGGTGAGAAGGAATGCATCATGAGTATTGAAGGCGTTTTGCAAGAAGGTTTCATTACGACGTCCGCGGACAAGCTGATCAACTGGACGCGAACGGGTTCCCTGTGGCCCATGACCTTTGGTCTGGCCTGCTGCGCGGTGGAAATGATGCACGCTGGTGCCGCGCGCTACGATCTTGACCGCTTCGGCATCGTGTTTCGCCCGAGCCCGCGCCAGTCTGATTTGATGATCGTCGCGGGCACGTTGTGCAACAAAATGGCTCCGGCGTTGCGCAAGGTCTATGACCAGATGGCCGAGCCGCGTTGGGTGCTGTCGATGGGATCCTGCGCGAACGGTGGCGGCTACTACCACTATTCCTCTTCGGTGGTGCGCGGTTGTGATCGCATCGTGCCTGTGGACGTGTATGTGCCGGGTTGCCCGCCCACAGCCGAGGCGCTGCTGTACGGCCTGATTCAGTTGCAGAACAAGATCCGCCGCACAGAAACCATAGCGCGTTGAGCGCAGGCCTCCCATTCCCATTTCTCTCACCATGACCAGCAAGCTCGAACAACTGGACACCACGCTGCGCGCCGCCTTGGGCGAGCGCATCGTGGCCTTGAACGCAAGCGTGGGGGAACTCACACTGGATGTTGCGCCTGCGCACTACCTTGAAACCTGTCTGACCCTGCGCGACGCCGCGGACTTGCATTTCGAGCAACTGATCGACCTGTGTGGCGTGGACTACGCGCAATACGGCAACAACGTGCGTGACCAAGAGGGCCGCTTCATGGTGGTGCTTCATCTGCTCTCGCTGCAGCACAACTGGCGACTGCGCGTGCGGGTGCGTTGTCCGGAAGACGATCTGCCGCTGGTCGCGTCGGTCAACGAGATCTGGAGTTCGGCCAACTGGTTCGAGCGCGAAGCCTTCGATCTGTACGGCATCATTTTCGAAGGGCATCCGGACTTGCGTCGCATCCTGACCGATTACGGCTTTATTGGCCATCCATTCCGCAAGGATTTCCCGCTGTCGGGTACGGTTGAGATGCGCTATGACCCGGACAGCAAGCGGGTGATCTATCAACCTGTCACGATCGAGCCGCGCGAAATCACGCCACGCATCATTCGTGAGTCGGGCTATGGTGGCTTGGGGCACTGATATGGCTGACATCAAGAACTACACCCTGAATTTTGGACCCCAGCATCCGGCAGCGCACGGTGTGCTGCGTTTGGTGCTTGAGCTTGACGGCGAGGTCGTGCAACGCGCAGATCCGCACATCGGCCTGCTGCATCGCGCCACCGAAAAGCTCGCCGAGCACAAGACCTACATCCAGGCTCTGCCCTATATGGATCGCCTGGACTACGTGTCCATGATGTGCAATGAGCACGCCTATTGTTTGGCGATTGAGAAGCTCCTTGGTGTCGAGGTGCCGATTCGCGCGCAGTACATCCGCGTGATGTTCGCCGAGATCACCCGCTTGCTCAACCATCTCATGTGGCTTGGCGCGCATGGTCTGGATTGTGGCGCGATGACCGTTTTTCTTTACGCCTTCCGCGAACGCGAAGACCTGTTTGACATGTACGAGGCGGTGTCTGGTGCGCGCATGCATGCTGCCTATTTCCGTCCTGGCGGCGTCTACCGCGATCTGCCGGACAGCATGGCGCAGTATGGCGAATCAAAAATCCGCAATGCGCGCGCCGTTGATGCCCGCAACGCAGGGCGCCAAGGTTCGCTGCTCGATTTCATTGACGACTTCACCAAGCGCTTCCCCGCTTATGTCGACGAATACGAAACCCTGCTGACAGATAACCGCATCTGGAAGCAGCGTACCGTGGGCATCGGCGTCGTGACGCCCGAGCGCGCGATGAATCTGGGGATGACCGGCCCGATGCTGCGCGGCTCCGGCGTGGTGTGGGATCTGCGCAAGACCCAGCCCTACGATGTCTATGACCGCATGGATTTCGATATTCCGGTGGGCAAGAACGGCGACTGCTATGACCGTTATTTGGTGCGGATGGAAGAGATGCGCCAGTCCAACCGCATCGTCAAGCAGTGTGTCGATTGGCTGCGCGCCAATCCCGGCCCAGTGATCACTGACAACCACAAGGTTGCCGCCCCGGGGCGTGAAGAAATGAAGACCAGCATGGAAGCGCTGATTCATCACTTCAAGCTGTTCAGCGAAGGCATGCGCGTACCGGAGGGCCAGGCC
>JBAUTC010000474.1:0-3347 GCA_049582025.1 Thiomonas sp. | reverse complement strand
TAATGCCATAAAGCCGCTGACCGGCAAAGGGTCTTGTCCGGCATTAAAATCGACCTCAACTTGAGGAGAATTCCATGAGCGCCATGCTTGATACCGCCCCTACTGCCGAAATGGCCATTCCGCCTGCGCCCCTGCTGTTCACCGACAGCGCGGCAGCAAAGGTCAAGGACCTGATCGACGAGGAAGGCAACAATGACCTGAAACTGCGGGTGTTCGTGCAGGGCGGCGGCTGCTCGGGCTTCCAGTATGGTTTCACTTTCGACGAAGTGGTGAACGAGGACGACACGCAGATGATGAAAAACGGCGTGACCTTGCTGATCGACGCCATGAGCCTGCAATACCTGGTTGGCGCCGAAATCGACTACAAGGATGGACTCGAAGGCGCGCAGTTCGTCATCAAGAATCCGAATGCCACGACGACCTGTGGCTGTGGCTCGTCTTTTTCGACCTGAGCCGAGGGATGCACCGCATCAAACCGCCCTGACCGGGCGGTTTTTTTGCGCGCTGCTTAGCCCGGATAGATGGCTCCCAACACTCTCGGTCCTGCAGCGCCCGTGACCGCTGGCAGATTGCCCGGCACTCCCCGCAGCGCTTGCTGCGCCAGCCAGGCAAAGGCCGCCGCCTCGACTTGTTCGGCAGGAATCCCGCGCACGTCGCTGAGGCCGCAAGCCACGTCGGGAAGCGCCGCCTGCAAACGGCGCAACAGATCGTCGTTGCGCGCTCCACCTCCGCAGACCACCAGCTGTGAGACGCGCGGCATGGCGCGCAACAGGGCGTCGGCAACGCTTTGCACTGTCAGGGCGGCCAGGGTGGCCTGCACATCCCGCGGTTCGGGTGTCCGGGCATGCTCGGCCAAATGCTGATCGAGCCAGCGGGGATGAAAGTCGTCGCGTCCGGTGCTTTTCGGAGCGGGGCGGGCAAAGAAGGCGTCCCGCAGAAAGGCGCGCAGCAGGCCTGCCTGCACGAGGCCGCCGGCAGCCCACGCGCCACGCTCATCGAACGCCCGCCCGGTGTGGCAGTGCGCCCAGTGGTCCAGCAGGACGTTGCCCGGGCCGGTATCGAAGCCGAGGGTGCGCCCGTCGGCAAACAACAGGCTGAGATTGGCAAAACCGCCGAGGTTGAGCACGGCGATATCCGCCCCGGGAACGGCGAACACAGCGCGATGGAACGCCGGTACCAGCGGCGCGCCCTGGCCGCCGGCAGCGACATCTCGACTGCGAAAATCGGCCACCACGGGAATGCCGCTGCGCTCGGCCAGCGTGGCTGGAGCGTTCAGTTGCAGGGTATAGCCCAGATCGGGGCGGTGCCGCACGGTCTGGCCATGCGCGCCGATGGCGCGGATGGCCGACGCGGTCTGGTGGGCGGACCGCAGCAAGTCCGTAACCACCTCGGCATAGAGATCCGTCAGTTGCAGAGCAGCAATGGCGCTCCGATGGAGTTCGTCGAGGCCGGCGGCATTGAGCGCCAGGAACTCGGCGCGCAACTCAGCGGGGAATGGGCGTGCCGCATGCGCCACCACTCGCGGCGTTTCGCCAGTTGTTGGGCAGTCGAGCAGAACCCCATCCACCCCGTCGAGCGAAGTGCCCGACATCAGGCCAATGGAGAGCGAAGACTCAGTCGACACGCGCGAGCCGGACGGCGTCGCCACCGCCTGCCGCTTGCGCGAGTTGGGTCCGCATCACCGCCGTAGCGGCAAAGAACGGAGCCTTCTCACTCGGAGGCAGGGGCTTGCCCTGCGGCACATAGCTGGCCATGCGCAAGGGATCGACCAGGCGGCCAGCGGCGTGGAATTCAAAATGCAGATGTGGTCCGGTGGACGTGCCGGAATTACCGGTCTTGCCGATGAGTTGACCTTCGCTCACAGCCTGCCCCGGCTTGACCAGGATGCTGCTCAGATGGGCATACACGGTTTCAAACCCACCGGGATGCGCAATCTTGATCACGTTGCCATAACCGTTTTGGACGCCAGCAAACTTGACTCGCCCTTCGGCCACGGTGGGCACTGGCGTGCCACTGCGTGCGGCAAAATCGACACCCTCATGCATCTCACGTCTGCCCTTGACGGGATGCAGACGCATGCCGAAGGGCGAGGTGACCTTGGCGCCAGGCAACGGAGTGCTTGCCCAGGTCTTTTCCAGACCTTGGCCCGCAGGGGTGTAGTAGGCGCCCTTGGCGTTGGCACTGGCGGCAAACCAGACTGCCTGGTGTGACACGCCGCGACTCCGGACCTCTGCAGCCAGCAAGCGGCCAGGGCGCACGTCCCGCCCTTCCATGGTCTGCATTTCATACACCAGCGCCACCTGATCGCCTTTGCGCAAGGACCGGCGCAGATCCATTTGCGGAGCAAAAACGTTCACCAACTGCGTGCTGACCAGCGTGGGTACACCGGCGCTGCTGAGCGACGTCGTCAAGGCTCCATGCACCGAGACGCTGGCCAGACGCGTGCGCGTGTCCATCTTGCGTTCAATTGTTGCCACTGCCAGTGCACCGTCCGCTCCGGCTCGCACCTGAAGCTCGCGCCAGACCGGCGTGGTGTACGGGTCGGCACCGGCAGGCAGGGGTAGCGCAGCGCTGAGCTGCAGCAATTCGCCCTGTGCATTGACCAAGGAACGCGCCGGTTCTGGCGACACCCCCGCAGCCACTAGGGCGCGCATGCGTGCGTCTTTGCCAAGCTGCTTGATTGCCGCAGGATCGGTGACCCCCAGACGCTTGAGCAGTTGCTGAACCGTGTCCCGGCGCCGCACCGTCGCGCTTTGCGCGTAGCTCAGATCGGCATTGGCAATGGCGGCGACCTGCCCCTGCAGGTCGTTGTCGATGACCGTTGCCACAATGGCGCGCGGCGGCAGTTGCGGCTGCGCATCGACCAAGGCGTAAGCCCCGGCGCTACTCAGCAGCAGTGCGCCGCCGACGCTTGCTGCGACGCGTCGGGGATGCGCGCGCAGCGCCAGAACCAATTCAGCGGACAGCTGCCTCAGGAGCAGGACTGCGTCTTTGCCTTGGTAGACATCAACCATGCAGCGCCGCCTTGCTCGACGGCGTTGCGGCATCGACCACCGGATTGCCGCCATCGATCAATGCCAGCAGATGTCGCGATTCGGCGGTCTGCGCCAGGAATTGCGGCTTGAGTGCAGCAGGCACGGGCGTGCCTTTGGGCGCGTAATGCGCCAGATCGAGCGGATTGACCGGCGTGCCATGGACAAAGAATTGGAAGTACAAGTGTGGCCCGGTCGACCAGCCGGTATTTCCCGACAGCGCCACCACTTGGCTTTGCTTGACCTGTTCACCGACGTGCACCTTGAAGGCGCTCAGGTGCGAGTAGATGGTGGCAAAGCCGCCGGGATGTTCGA
>JBAUTC010000473.1:0-5660 GCA_049582025.1 Thiomonas sp. | reverse complement strand
GATTCAAATCGGTCACAGCGGGATCCTTGACGCAATTTCCGACGAACATGCTGCGATTGCAGAGCGGCATGGCGTTCGTAGCTCAGTCGCCATCCCGATTCTGGATGCGCAAGACCATCCGATGATGGTTGTCCTTTTGCACGGTGCCTACCCTGGGCAGTTCTCAACAGCCCCGATGCGGATGTGGCTGGAGTCAGTCCAGCACCTCATCACTCCCGTGTTCCAGCGGCTAGAAAGGGGCCTGGCCACCAAGACACCGCTTGACACGTTTACGCGCCAGCGTCTGCGCGCGTTATTGTTTGACGACCAGTTGCAAATCATGGTCCAGCCCATCGTGACCTTGCGCACTGGGGCGGTCGATAAGGTCGAAGTGCTTGCCCGGCTGCGCGATGGCGATCAACTGGTCAGTCCTGCAACATTTTTGCCCGCCTTTGGGCAACAGGATCTTCAGGTCCTCTTTCGTAAGGGGCTTCGGCAAATTCTGGAGTGGCTCGGGACGTGGGATGCACAAGGTGTTTGCGTCGATGCCAGCATCAACCTTCCCCCGAGCGTGTTGGTCTCTCCAGATTGCCCAAGATGGATCGAAGAGGAGCTGCAAACGCATCAGCTTGCGCCCTCTCGGCTTTTTCTCGAATTGCTGGAGACGGAAGATGATGCGCAGGATGTGGCAAGACGTGACGCCGCAGTGGCGCAGCTGGCGACATTGGGGGTTCGGCTGGTGATGGATGATCTCGGTTCTGGCTATTCCAGCCTGCAGCGTCTTCGCACCCTGCCGTTTCATGCAGTGAAGATTGATCAGGAACTAGTGAAGCATGCGGCGCAAGATTCGCATCAAACGGTACCGTTTATTGGTTCTCTGGTTGGCATGGCGCAGACGTTGGGTTTAGCAGTCGTCATTGAAGGACTGGAAACCAACGACCTCGTTGAAATGGCGTCTGGACTTGGCGCTGAATATGGGCAGGGGTATGCACTCGCTAGGCCCTTTTTGCCAGAAAAATTCGAAGATTGGGCAAAGCAGTCGCGTGCGTTCTCGTGGATGACAGAACGCAGCACTGAACTTGGCAAACTCGCCTTTTCCTTTCTTGAGTGATCGCTGCATTGCGGAAGATTGTCAACAACCGAGCATGTGCGCGACGGTTCGCTTCGGCCGAAAAGCAGCCGCTTGCTGCCGATGACAAGCCAAGGTCCTGGTTCGCGCCATCGCTGAGAGAAATCTTCGCGGCTTTGGCTGCTAATCGCGTCTATGCCTGCATATCGGTGGTTTCGATTTTTTTGAAAATGTAAATAATTACCATATTCACAAAAATTCGAAGACGCCGCATATTTCAGCATCGCAATTTCCTGCCACTGATTTCAAAACGCATTGATCATGACTCCCACCACTTCCATGATTTCCGGTGCACTTCTGGTGCAAGCCCTTGAAGCCATTCCCGAGTCTTGTGTCCTGACCGATGCCAACCAGAATATCGTCGCGGTCAATCGTGCCTTCACTACCTTGACCGGCTACGCAACAGAGGAAGTTCTTGGCCGCAACTGCCGGATTCTTCAGGGGCCACAAACTGACCCGGCAACGATCCAGAAAGTGAGCCAAGCCATGCACGCCGGACAGATCTTCCGGGGCTGCGTGCGCAATTACCGCAAGGACGGCTCCACCTTCTGGAATGCGATCACCATCACGCCGCTCCGCGATGTAGCGGGGCGTATCACGCATTACGTCAGCGTGCAACGCGATGACACCGAGAAGCACCAGATCTGGGACGACTTACGACGGCAATCCATCCGGGATCCCCTAACGGGATTGCCCAACCGCGCAGGCTTGGCTCAGCATCTGACTCTTGCCATTGCCAGGGCTCAGCGCGATGGCAAGACGTTGGCAGTTGGAATCATCGATCTCGACGACTTCAAGCCCGTCAACGACACATGGGGCCACGCCGCCGGTGATGCACTCCTGCGAGAGTTCGCACAGCGCCTTCAGAACCAACTCCGTGTCGCCGATTTTCTGGCCCGCCTCGGCGGCGATGAATTCGTCGTCGTCCTGGAGGGGTTGGTGCCTCATCAGATTGAGGTCCAGATGGCCACGCTTGCGCGGCGCTTCCACCAAGCCGTCGAATCCCCTTTCGAAATCATGCCCAGTCAGTTCGCTGAGATTGGTATGAGCATGGGCTTGGCTCTGTACCCAGGCGATGGGCAGGAACCCGATGCACTGATGCGCTTGGCAGATGCAGCTTTGTATGAAGCGAAGATGCATAAAGCGGATCGCAAGCACTGGTGGCATCGCTGGAGAGACGACAGTGATGCGCCGAAGCGGCTGTCGTTATACCTGCCCAGCGAACTTGATGCCTATGGGGCCGAGGCGGTTGAATTGCTCTCCCAGATCCAGGAGCATTTGCAGCGTGTCGTGACGCAGTTCGTCCGGGAGTTTTACGCCGAAATTCATCAGCGGCGCGAGCCCTCGGCCATTCTCGCGCAACTCACTTCCGACGAGTTTGCACATTTGCAGGACAAACAGACCGAGCACTTGCGCCAACTGCTGTCTCCTGCATTGTCGGAATCCCGGCACCAGACTCAGGCACAGCAACTTGGCCAAGTCCATGCGTTAGTTGGCATGGATGCCAGCGAGATGATCCTGGCCATGCAAGATTACACGAGCCTGGTGCATCGCTCGATTCAATCCTTGGCCTGGCGCGGTGATCGGCGTGCGGAACTCGCGGGGATCATCGGCGAGCGACTCAAGCATGAAATGCACTGGGAACTCAACGGCATGCGCCAAATCGAGCAGGCGCGACAAAGTGTGCTGACCTACCTGGAATCTGAGGTGGACGGCTGGTTACGCCAGAAGGACAGCAATCTGGCGGAATTGTCGCTCCAGGCGATGCTCCGCCATTTGCATGGATTGCGCGGCGCGACCTACACCGAAGCGAGTGCTGCAGCACAGATCGTTCCGATCGCCGAAGTCGGGTGCACTGAAGCTTATGTCTCCGACCTCAAACAGTCTGGAATCAGCTTGGTGTTTGACCCCAGCGATCCGCATATGGGCCAAAGCAGCACGGCTCGCGCCTGGATGACTGGGCAGATCACAACTGTGGCGAATTACGCCGCCACCGTAGAACTTGCGGACATTGCTCCCATTGCACGCAAGCATGGAATTCGCAGTGCGGCGACTATGCCGATCTTCGACCTCCACAGCAATCCCGTGGGGATGGTGACGCTCTTCGGCGGCTATCCCTGTCAGTTTGAATCCTGGTCGGCCCAACTCTGGCTGCGTTCAGTGCAACATTTTTTTCAGCGCTGTGCCCGGCCGATTTCGGGGCGACGTTCGGTCATCAACTTGCCCTCGTCCCAGGAACGCGAAAGCCTTCGGCGTCTGCTGCATGGAGGTGGGCTGCAGATGTTCATGCAGCCTCTGGTCGATCTCTACACCGGGCGCTTGGTCAAGGTCGAAGCCCTGGCGCGACTGCGCGACGGTGAGAAGTGGATCACGCCGGGGAAGTTTCTTCCCGCCTTTGGTGAACCCGACCTCGTCCGCTTATTTCGTGAAGGCCTGATGCAAGCCTTGCAATGGCTTCCGCGCTGGGATGACGATGGGATCATTCTGGACTTGAGCGTCAATTTACCGCCTACGGTCTTGATGCTGCCAGAATGCTCCGCTTGGATTGGCCATGCCCTGGACGCGACAGGGGTCGACCCACATCGATTGATCCTGGAACTGCTGGAAACCGAGGAAATCGAGGATCAGATGGCCCGTGACAATGCCATTATGGCCTTGGCGAGCCTTGGCGTGCAGTTGGGCATGGATGACCTCGGATCGGGGTACAGCAGTTTGCAACGTTTGCAAAGCATGCCGTTTCATGTGGTGAAGATCGATCAAGCCACCGTGCGGCAAGCCGCCGCGACGCCTGACAAGTCGATCCCCTTCCTTGGCGCCTTGGTGCGCATGACCCAGGCGATGGGGATGCGCGTGGCGATGGAAGGCCTGGAGTCCGCAGAACTCATCGAGATGGCCGCCTGTCTTGGAGTGGATTGGGGGCAGGGCTATGCCATCGCCAAGCCGCTCCCGCCAGAAGCTATTCTGAATTGGGCGGTGGATTGGGACTGGGCCGTTGACCCGGATCGACCACAGCATGCGCTGGGGAAACGGGCCTATACGTTTCGGCAGGAATCTCTCCCCTTCGACTGGAAGCATGCGATCGACACACATGCGAACTGGAACCTTGCCTTCTTTGAACGCATCCGTGGGCAGGGCAAACCGTTGAACTGGAGAGTGGTCTGCCGCGACGATCTGTGTCAGTTAGGACGTTGGCTCCATCGTCACCGCCATACTTGTGCGCCGGGGCTACGACCACGATACGAGGAGGCGATGCATGCCCACGCGCAATTCCATCACATGGCTGGTACCCTCGCGCGGCGCGCTGAGCAGGAGGGCGATGTCGCGAATGTGCTGGCGGAGCTTCAAGACGGAGAACTTGCTGATCAGTCAGCTCGGCTGATTGATCTCCTCAAGGAATTGAGCACGGCATCGATGAAGTCATGATGTGTAAAGCAAATGAGTGATGGGGTGACATACCTAACGGATCTAGGTGCCAAGAAAGTAGCGTCAACTGGAGTGTTTCGCGAGCAAAGTCAGTAGCGTCGGATCACCGTGAGCGGGCCGAAGTTTCCACCCGTGACTCCGTATAGAGATCCGTATATCGGCCACACCAATGAGGCGCTCTGACACGTAGATCAATGGTTTGTGTTGCATCTTGGCAACGCCCTCTCTCCGCCAAATGCTTGAATCAAGCCACCTCGGGCGGCTTTTCTATGCAGCGTGTTGGCGCCGAGCCCGGCGAGCTCCTCCTTGCCGAGCTTGTGCTGAGCCGCTTGAAACCCAGCCCGGTAATTGACGGCACGGACTCCCTACCGACTCTGGCTGTTCATGGCCCAATCGGCACATTGCCCTGAACTAGACCAATATGGCGTCTGCACCAGCACGCATCTCGCTTCTACAGCCGCAACGGCTACCGCGATCGCACTTGGGAGGTGCGTGCCGGCACCGTTGATCTCAAGATCCCAAGCTGCGTTTTGGCGCCTACCTTCCGGAATTTCTGGAACACGCGGTTGGTGAACGATGCGGTCAAGGCGATGGGCATGAGCGGCGTGTCCAAGAGCCAGGTCTCGCGTTTGTGCGGCGCGACTAACTGGCCGTACCTGTGGATAGAGTTGACGCTGCCTACATCAAGACCCGCGAGCCGGGCGCATCGTCAGCGTGGCCGTCATAATCGCGGCGGGCGTCAACACCAACGTCGTGGGCGCCTTCCTCAACGACATCTCGATCATGAGCCTGGTTGGCGCCATGATGCCGGAGCAGAACGACGAAAGGGCGTTCAACCGCACGTATATGCGACTTGAAGACTTGCAAAGCCTCTGCGATGCTGACCCGACTCGGCTGTCTGCTGTGGCACGCTGACTTCGTGTATCCCAGCCTGTCCGGGCTGTGGGCTTACAGCACGCGTCGGGAGTACGTCATGCAAAGCTAGCGAATGCTTGTGGGTGAGAGTTCCATCCGACCAAAGCCGCAGCGGGCAGGTCGGGACCGAGTCTTGCGGGCGACGCGGCAACGCGCCGTCTGAAGTGTAGACAGGGGCTGTACGGGGTGTGGGATTGAGTCTCGAAAGGTGGAT
>JBAUTC010000472.1:0-4885 GCA_049582025.1 Thiomonas sp. | reverse complement strand
GGAACGTTGCCGCAGGTCGGGCACCAAGGCGTCTGGATGGTACGGCGAGAAAATCTGTTGCAAATTATAAAAATCCGCGCCGTTGTGCCGTCAAAATGCACAAGACACGCCGGAACCGGCGTCGTGGGAGTTTTGCAACGCTTTTCGGCAAGGCTGGGGTTTACACGTTATTGAATCAAGGACTTGTTGGTAGGATCGAAGAAAAAATGTGAATTCGTAGCGCAACAATCTGTAGTGCAAACGGGGTCGGCACGCATTCCGGTGCGGCAGCAATACGCTGGCTTTCGATTCTGCGCACAGTGTTGCAAATCAATCGGGGGGTCTTCAGTGGCCATATTCGGCAGTCTGTTTCGCAAGCGCCATGCGCCGATGATCGGGCTGGACATCAGCAGTTCCAGCGTGAAGCTCGTTGAGCTCGATATGGACGACCGCGGCCAGTACACCTTGTTGCGCGCCGCCATGGAGCCTCTCGAGAAGGGGGCCGTGGTCGACGGCAACATCGAAAAGCTCGACGATGTTGTCGAAGCCGTGCGTAAAGTCGTTCGCAAAAGCGGTACCAAGGCCAAGCAGGTCGCCATGGCCTTGCCACCGTCCGCCGTCATCACCAAAAAGATCGTTCTTCCTGGCGAATTGCGCGAGGAAGAAATCGAGGTGCAGGTCGAAAGCGAAGCCAACCAGTACATTCCGTTCGCCATCGACGAGGTGGCGCTCGACTTCAGCATCCTCGGCCCCAGTGCCACATCCCCCGGCGACCAGGAAGTGCTGATCGCCGCGTCCCGGCGCGAAAAGGTTGATGACCGCCGCGGCATTGCCGAGGCTGCCGGGCTCAAGCCCGTGGTCATGGACATCGAAGCCTTTGCTTCCCGTCTCGCCGCGCAACGCCTGATCGAACGTCTGCCGCGTGCGGGACTGGATTTGCTCGTCGCCTTGTTCGAGGTGGGCGCCACCTCAACCAGCCTGCAGGTTTTGCGTAACGGCGAAACCCTGTATGACCGCGATCAGGCCTTCGGTGGAGCGCAACTCACCCAGATGATCGCCCGCACCTATGGGTTTTCACTGGAGGAGGCCGAGGCCAAGAAACGCGCCGCCGATCTCCCGGACGATTACGCCACGCAAGTGCTGGCTCCCTATCTGGATAGCCTCACGCAGGAAGTGGCGCGGGCGTTGCAGTTCTTCTATCGCGCCACGCCGTTCGGCCGCGTCGATTACATCCTGCTGGCCGGGGGCTCATCCGCCTTGCCTGGGCTTGCGGAAAAGATCACCGCAACGGCTTCCGTGGCCTGCATGGTCATCAACCCGTTCGAAGGCATGTCCGTGGCCGAATCCGTGCGCGAAAAAAAGCTGCGCAGTCAGGCGCCGTCGTATCTGACCTGCTGCGGCTTGGCGATGCGGCGTTTCATGCAATGACGCAAGGGCGGACTCTGTCATGAATATCGTTTTGATCAACCTTCTTCCCCACCGGGACGCCAAGCGCAAAAAACGGCGCGAGGCGTTCTACGCGGGGGTCTTCGCCTCCATCCTCATTGGTGGTCTGGTCTTGGCCTTGGGCTACACGGTGTTGAGTGAAATGATCACCCAACAGCAAAGTCGCAATGACTTTCTGAAAGCGGAGAACACGAAACTCGATGGCCAGATCAAGGACATCGCCTCGCTGAAATCCGAAATCGAGGCACTGCGCGCGCGGCAAAATGCGGTTGAAGGATTGCAGGCTGACCGCAATTTGCCGGTGCACCTGTTCGACGAGTTGACGCAGGACACCCCAGCTGGAGTGCAACTGTCGCAGATTCGCCAGGATGGCACCACGGTGCTCATTCAGGGCGTTGCACTCAGCCAGGAGCGGGTTGCCGATTTTCTGCGCAACCTGACTCGCCCGGATGGATGGCTCGAGAAGCCCGAATTGATCGAGATCCGCTCGCAAATTGCTCCCGCCAGTGCAGGCAATACTGCACGTGTGGTGGCTCAGTTCCAGTTGCGCGCCACGCTCAAGCGGCCCACCCCGGCGGGTGCGGCATCTGGCGCGGCCCCCGCCATTCCTTCGAAGTCGTGAGGCGACATATGGCGACCTCCAAACTCTCAAAAATCGACCTGAGCGGCGTCTTTCAGGACGTCTCCGCACAGTTTCGTGGTCTCAACCCCAACGACCCGGGGGCATGGCCAAAATGGCCGCGTTACACCGTCTACGCTGCAGCCTTCATCCTGACGCTAGGCCTGGGATGGTATGCGTGGCTGTCGGGCACACGTGACCAACTCACCTCTGCGCAGCAGGAAGAAGTCACCTTGCGCGCGCAGTACAAGAGCAAGCTCGAACAGGCTGTCAGCCTTGATCTGCTCAAGGCGCAGAAGGCCCAGGTGCAGCAATACGTGGCCCTGCTTGAAAAACAGCTGCCGAGCAAGGCGGAAATGGATGCGCTGCTTTCCGACATCAATCAGGCGGGCATCGGACGAGGCTTGCAGTTTGAACTGTTCAAGCCGGGGCAGGTTGACGTGAAGCCGTATTACGCCGAGCTGCCCATCTCGATCAAGCTGCAAGGGGCCTATACCGACCTGGCGGGGTTTGCGACCGACATTGCCAAGCTGTCGCGCATCGTGACGCTCAACAATATCAATTTGACCGCCAGTCCGAGCAAGGCCGGTGCGCCGATGGTCATGGATGCCACCGCAAAGACCTTCCGCTACCTCGACGCAGATGAAATCGCCGCGCAGGCGAAGAAGCCGGGAGGCAAGAAATGAGCGCACTGCACCTCAGCCCGCGCTTCCGTTTGATCGTCGTGGTCTTCTTGTCGGTGACCTTCCTGTCGGCTTGCGGTCATCAACATGAAGACCTGCGCGAGTGGATGGCGCAGCAACGCGCCAACATGCATCCCCGGATCAAGCCGATCGAGCCCCCCAAACCGTTCATTCCCGCAGCCTACGACCCGGCGGCCGGGACCGACCCGTTCTCGACGACCAAACTGGAAGTTGGCGCCAAGCAGGAAGTGCAGCTGCTCAACCCGCTGCTGCAGGCGGAACTGGCCCGGCCCAAACAGCCGCTTGAGGCGTATTCGCTCGATCAGATCCAGATGGTCGGTAGCGTCAAGGTCCAGGGACAGGAGTACGCCCTGCTCAAGGCGGGTAATTTGCTGTACCGCGCGCATGTCGGCGAATACGCCGGTCAGCATTTCGGAAAAATCACCAAAATCAGCGATAGCGAAGTCGATTTGAGGGAGCTGGTGCAAGACGCCACAGGCGACTGGGTCGAACGCCCCGCAACCCTTCAATTGCAGGAGAGCACACAATGAATACGCCATTCAAACGGCATCTGGGGGTAGCACTGTTGGCCGTTGCGGCTGTCATGGGCGTTTGGGCGAATCCAGCCCAGGCGGCCAACAACGCCATTCAGAACGTCAGCGCCAGTCGGCAGGGCACGGAAACAATTGTGCAGATCAACCTTGCACAACCCCTGGCGGCGGCGCCAAATGGCTTCGTCATCGACCAGCCCGCCCGCATCGTGCTCGATTTCCCTGGGGTGGAATCCGCGCTGGAACGGCAGACCGTCAATTTCGAACAAGGCAATCTGCGTTCCGCCAATGTGGTGCAGGCGCAGGGGCGGACCCGCGTGGTGCTCAACCTGCGCCAATCAGCCACCTACAAAACCAAGATTGAAGGTAGTCGTCTGCTTGTCCTGCTCAACGCCACGAATGAACAGCAAGCTGCCGTGAAATCGGCGGCGACAGGCGCACCGCAGGCACAGACCATTCATTTCGCTGACAGCCTCAACACCCAGCAGCTTGCCCTGCGTGCCATCAACTTCAAGCGTGGCACAGACGGTTCGGGCCGGGTGATTGTCAATCTGCCCAACAACCAGGTCGGCGTGGATATCCATCAACAGGGGCAGAACATCGTTGTCGATTTTCTCAAGACCTCGTTGCCCGCCGATTTGCGCCGTCGCCTCGACGTCACCGACTTTGCAACCCCTGTCACCTCGATCACCACGTTCGAGATGGGCGACAAGGTGCGCATGGTCATTCAACCCAATGGGGATTTCCAGCAAAGTGCCTATCAGGCGGACGACCAGTTCGTTGTTGAACTGCGGCGCACGCAGCCCAACCCCGATGCCCTGGTGCAAGGCAATGGTCCCGGTTTCCACGGTGAAAAGCTTTCACTCAATTTCCAGAACATTGACGTGCGCTCGTTGCTGCAGGTGTTCGCCGACTTCACGCATCTCAACGTGGTCGTTAGCGATTCCGTCTCGGGCAACCTGACCCTTCGCCTGAAGGACGTGCCCTGGGATCAGGCGCTGCAGGTCATTCTGCGTGCCAAGGGATTGGGCGAGCGTAAGGACGGCAACGTGCTGTGGATCGCCCCGCGCGACGAAATTCTTGCGCGTGAAAAGGCCGACCTTGAAGCGAAAAAATCGCTGGCTTCGCTGGAGCCGGTAAAGTCCGAGACCTTCCAGCTCAATTACCAGAAAGCAGCCACCGTCGTCGCCATGCTGACTGGCGCCGCGGGAGGCGCGCAATCGGGCGCTGCGGCCACGCCGTCGCCGGTCGTCCTGCCCGGCTTGACGAGTACGGCTGCGCCGACTTCGCGCATCCTCTCTGCGCGTGGCACGGTGCTGGCCGATCCACGCACCAACCAGATTTTTGTGACCGACATTCCTTCCAAACTGGAAGAAGTGGCAACACTGATTTCCAAAATCGACAAGCCCGTCCGCCAAGTGATGATCGAAGCGCGGATTGTGGAGGCGAGCGACCAGTTTGGACGGAGTCTGGGTGTCAAGTTGGGCTTCCTGGATGCTCGTGGATTGCAGGGTGGAGTACCAGGATTCGGTTCCGGGAATAACCGCGTGGCAGTCACCGGTAATTATCTGGGTGTTGGAGAGCAAACCAATCAGGCGACAATTACC
>JBAUTC010000471.1:0-2156 GCA_049582025.1 Thiomonas sp. | reverse complement strand
CTGATCGGATTTTTCGTTGCCGGCGTTGTATTTGGTCAACTGACGAAAGGACTCTGGAAATGAGCTTCCCTCTTGGATACACCGGCCCCGTGTCGGGCATCATTCTCGGGTTGGTCTTCGGCTACGTCCTGGAAAACGCTGGCTTCGGCAGTGGCTGCAAACTGACCGCCCAGCTCCGCTTCAAAGACTGGGCCGTCTTCAAGGTCATGTTCACGGCCATTCTGGTTTCTGCGGGTGGGCTTTATCTGCTGCAAGGTCTGGGCGTGATTGCAGTCAGCAATATGTTTATTCCCTCCGTCTTCATCTGGGGCAGCTCGCTTGGCGGCGTACTGATCGGCGTTGGCATGGCGGTTGGCGGGTACTGCCCGGGCACCTCGGTCGTCGCCCTGTTCTCCGGCAAGCTCGACGGCCTGGTATTCCTCCTGGGCATCGGCATCGGCACCCTGGGCTTCAACTCCGTGTTCAGCTCCATCGAGGGCTGGGTCTGGAAGCAGGTCGGGCCTGACGGGTTGACACTTCCCCAACTGTTTCACATGCCCGCATGGGCTGTCTGGGGTGTGCTGTTCGCCGTGCTCGTGTTGGTCGGTTACCTCACGCGAGCCAATACGCAATCGAGCAACAGCAGCAAGGCCTCACGCTCGTTTGCCGCTCAAAACAGCTAAATTGCATTGCGCTGTCAGCGCTTGGCCCTGTCTAACCGTTCATTGCGGTCAGGGCCGCAAAGAATTGTCCTGTATCCCTCAACTTTTTCTTTAGGAGTTTCAAATGGCTAAAGCCCGTATCAAGCTGTCCCACGCTCTCCCCGCTCTCGCCCTGGCTGCCGCCGTGGTGGCCCCCATGCCACAAGCCCTGTCCAGCCTGTCCGCCACTGGCGTCGCGCATGCTTCGAGCAACCCCTGCGCCCCGAGCAATCCGTGCGCCCCGGCCAAGAAAACCGAAAAGAAAATGGAAAAGAAGAGCAGCAACCCCTGCGCGCCGTCCAAACCCAGCAACCCTTGCGCCCCGTCCAAGTAAGCTGATTTGATTCCATGACGCGGTGCGCGCCAGTGCGCCCATCGCGTCATGACACTCCATGCCCCAGTCCCCTTCCCTGTTGTCCGGTCGCGCGCCCAAGAGCCGACGTTACACCGTCGATCTGTTGCGCAAGCTGACCCCGCAAGAGCGAAGTGATCTGTACGCATCCGGTGTTGAAGTGCTTGAATCCACCCAATCGCTGTTGCAACAAGGCAAGACGGTGATCTCGGAGATCATTGGGCAGGCCGCTTATGTCGAATGGGAGCACTATCCCAAGCGCGATGCGAAAAGCCGCCACGGGGCGCTGTTCTACTACCACGCGCATGCGGCGTCGCAGAGAATGCCAAGGGAGCATGGGCATTTCCATGTCTTTGCAACCAACGACCGCGACGAGTGCCCTTCTGACCAGCGTTACACCCACATCGCGGGCTTGTCGGTGGATGATCGCGGCATGCCATTGCGCGTCTTCACCACCAATCAATGGGTCACGGCGGAATGCTGGGAAGATGCCGAGCGCGTTTGCGCATTGGCGCGCCAAACCGTGCTCAGGGAAGCCAAGCCTCACAAAGTCGGGCGGTGGTTGGATGCCGTCTTTGCCTTTTTTCGGCCGCAGATTGATTTGGTCGTGCACTTGCGCGATGCGCGGGTCAAAACGCTCCAAGATCGCGGACGCACCCATTTGCTTGACGACCGGCGCACACATATTTTGAGCCAGTGTCGTATTGATTTTTCAACGCAAATTCTTGCGTTGGAGGAGTTGGGCGGGTACGCGCCCTGAGATTGCAGTTCCACTAATCCAAACGAGGAGCCAACATGAAACTGAAATACCTGATCGGCATGAGCATCATCGCTGCCGCCGCCGCGCAAGCCGCCGGTGCAGCCACTCTGCCCGGTCCGCTGGTCACCCCCCAATGGCTGAATGCCAACAAGGATGCGGTCACGATCGTTGACGTTCGCGACGATGCCAAGACCTTCAGCGAAGAGCCGAAGTTCGACGTCGACGCCAAGACCAAGGTCAAGACCCTGGCCAAGACCGGCGGCCATATCGCCGGAGCAATCCCTGTTGATTTCGGCAAGATTCGCGAAGAGCGCACAGTCGATGGCGTCAAGATCAAGGCTCAACTGCCCACAGCAGAGTTCTT
>JBAUTC010000470.1:0-1542 GCA_049582025.1 Thiomonas sp. | reverse complement strand
GCATTGTTCATCGCCGAAAAGTTGAACGGCCCAGGTTGGCGCAGCACCCGCAGACGGTCTCCGAGCTCGGACTCTCTGGCCTCAATGGCAGCTAGGTAATTGCGCGCCTCGGGCGTCTCGCTGTCGTTGTCGATGATCAGGATTTCGTAGGCCGGGTCTTTGGTCTTCTCGATCACCGATTCCACGCAGCGCTGCAACAGCGCCAACTGGTCGCGCGTGGGGATGAGGATGGACACCAGCGGCTTGACCTCCGGCAGCGGCCAGCGTACGCGGAATGTCGGCGGAAAGGGGCCCGGCTGCACCTGCGCAGCAATGCCCAGCCGCTCGAAGTGACGCTGAAGTGCCGACTGCCCGGCTTCAAGAATCTCGGGCACGGATTTCTGCGAATGCCCCGATCCTTGCAGACGGTGATAGAGCACCTCCGGCACGTGGCCGATGGCCGCTTCGCCGTGGCCTTGCGCCTGCAGAAGCTCCCAGGCGCGCAGCAGCAGGTCGTAGTCTTCCGCGCCTTCGGCCTGCGGATCGAAACCGCCGAGCGCTTCAAACAGATCGCGGCGAATCAGCAGCAGTCCGCCCACGTAAGGCAGGCTGCGCAGGTAGTCGAGATTGAAGTCGGGCTTGCAATGCGGGTTGGTGTGCTGGCCGTCGGCCGTGATCTGATCTTCGTCGGTGTAGATGATCTGCCATCGCGGGTGATGGCGCACGGCGTGGACAATGCGGAACAGGGCGTCCGGGGCGAGCTGGTCCGCGGCATCGATGAGGCCAAGCCACTGGGCATCCGAGCCGAGCAGCATGGCGTTGGCGGCAGCGAGGAGCTGCGCGGCATCGGGCTGCGGCGCGATGCCCAGGAGCTGGCCTTTGAGCCACTGCGCATCCATGGTGTCCAGCGAGCCCTGCTGCGACAGGGTGGAATGCGGCAGCAGTGCCAGCGCTACAGCCGGAGTGCCCGCATCCTCGCGCGCCCAGTCCAGCAGGGTTTCGTCGGCCCACGCGCGCTCGGCGGGATGCCAGCGGCCAGCGGGCAGCCAGGGAAGTGCTGGCGGCTGATGTGTCTGGGGTGTTGCCGGCGGCTGCATGGGATTGATGGGAAAGCCGAAGCGCGCCGCCTGCTGGCGCAGGTAGTCCCAGGTGGCGATCCCCAGCTCGCGGGTCGGCGCCTGCTTCTGCGTCTGGCTTGCATGGATGCGGAAGCGTGCGACCGGTCCGGCGACATAGGCCAGATCGCCGCGCGACAGCAGATGCACTGCCAGACAGACATCGCCCGCGCCGACGCACAGTCGGCCGAACAGGGACATCACGTTGGGCTCGTCGATGGCCAGGGCATCGCTCCGGCGGAACAGCATGCAGGTCGGCTCGCCAAGGGCGTTCAGCCCGGTGGACAGAACGTGCCCGATCACCCGCGTTCCGGCGAGACGTTCGTCCGCCGCGGCAAGCGGGGCGCCCAGCAGCGCCGGATCGAGCACATGGCTGCTGCTGTCGATGGGAAGGCGACGGCCGGTCACCAGGCGCACGTCAGGGTGCACGCGCCACAGCGCAAGCATG
>JBAUTC010000469.1:0-1811 GCA_049582025.1 Thiomonas sp. | reverse complement strand
GACCGCCTCCAGCGCGTCACCCAATTCCTTGGCACGCTGACTGGCGGCATGCAATGCCCGCACGATGGTGGCCTGCATGTCCGCGGCCTCGAACACGGCCAGCGCTGCAGCCGTGGTGCCCCCCTTGCTGGTGACGTTGGCACGCAAGGTGGAAAGCGGCTCGACGCTGCCTTGCGCCAGCGCCGCCGCGCCCGCCAGCGTCGACAGCGCCAGCTCGCGCGCCTGCGCTGCATTCAGGCCCAGTTCCTCTCCCGCGCGGGCCATGGCCTCGGCCAGATAGAACGCATACGCCGGACCGGAACCCGACACCGCGGTGACGGCATCGAGCTGATCCTCACGCTCCACCCAGACCCGCTTCCCGGCAGGCGCGAGCAAGGCATCGGCAACCTCCCGATCCACCCCGCTGGCTTGCGCGCTGGCAAACACACCCGTGATGCCCTGGCCGATGAGTGCGGGGGTATTGGGCATGGCGCGCACCATGCGTTGCGCGCCCGTCTGCCGTGCCATCGCCACGCAACGCACCCCGGCCATGATGCTCACCTGCAGCGCGTCGCCGAGATGCGGCCTGCACTCGGCCGCGGCCTGCGAAAATTGCTGCGGCTTGACCGCCCACACCACCGCCTGCGCATTGCGCAGCGCCGCCGAGGGCGCTGCAAGTACTCGCACACCGGCAAAGCGCTGCTGCAGACGCTGGCGTTGTTCTGCAAAGGGTTCGACGACCAGAAGGCGCGCCGGATCTGCCCCTGCGCCAAGCAATCCGCCGAGCAGGGCACTACTCATATTGCCGCCGCCGATGAAGGCGGTGACGGGCAGGGAAGCGGAGGCGGAAAAGGTGTGCGATGTCGGATTCATGCTGCACATTATTCCTTGCCGAGACGGCCCTGCGGACATCACCGATAAACTTCTACCCATGCATGTCCTCGCCCTAGACACCAGCACCGAAGCCCTGAGCGTGACGCTCTGTGTGGACGGCCTTTGCCGCACCTGCGACGAAACGGGCGGCCCGCGCGCTTCGCAGCGCCTGCTACCACTGTGCGCCGAGCTGGTGCAGGCGGCCGGATTGCAGTTTTCCGATCTCGACCTCATCGGCATGGGCGCCGGCCCTGGCGCATTCACCGGCCTGCGCACTGCGGCGTCCGTCGCCCAAGGCCTGGCCTATGCGCTTGATCTTCCGGTCGCCCGCGTCGACACCCTGATGGCGCAGGCGGAAACCGCGTTTGCGCTGCTGCACACCGATGGCACGGTGCTGCCAGATCCGGCGCAAGCCGAGCCCGGCTGTGTGGTCCTGGCGGCAAACGACGCGCGCATGGGCGAACTGTATTGGGAGTTGTTTCAGTCGCGCCCGGACGGCTGGCACAGCCTGCACCCTCCAGCCGTGCACCCGCCCGAGCAAGCCTTGCTGGCCTGGGCCGACATCCTGGCGAGTCTGCCGGAACATGCGGACACCGGCGCCCTGCCCCGGCTGCTGGCCTGCGGAAACGCCTGGAGCCAACATGCCGAGGGCCTGTCCGCCGCGTTTGCAAGCCACGCGGGCGGCAACCCGCGGCTGTCCGCCTTGCACCGCGCGGTATTGCGCGCCGTGGCCTGTACGCCATCCGCCGCCGCTGTGGCGCGACTGTCCCTGCAACAGCACGCCGCGGGTCTGACGGTGCCTGCCGCACAAGCCCAGCCGATCTATGTGCGCGACAAGGTGGCGCAAACCACGGCCGAGCGCGAACTGGCCCGGGCGCACGCATGAACGCCCGACTGCGCCCGCATGACGACGCTGCCCCAGCCGGGCAGATCGCCCATGGCCTGCGGCAGATGATGCC
>JBAUTC010000468.1:0-2087 GCA_049582025.1 Thiomonas sp. | reverse complement strand
CTCCGGCATCAGGTGGCGGAGGTGCGCTATCGCATACAACTTCGTCTCAACCCCCAAGAAGCTAATCACCAGGAGCTTCTGCATCTCATGACCGCGGCGGTGGAGAAACAACAGAAGGCGATTGCGGGGCAGGCAAAAACTGAAGAAGTGCTAGCGGCAGTCGAAGCTGCGGCTACGTTTGCACCCCAAGTTCTAAAGGTCGAGTGGGAGCGCGTAAAGCAAGGGGAGCTGCCTTTCAGGATCGTTCGCAATTGGGTTGCGCCCATCGTTGTTGGGCTGGGTCTGGCATTCGTCGCAGTCTTGGCCTACCGATCATGAGCCCTAACCATTCATTCAACTCGGACTGGCGCGATAGAGCCGCGCCAGCCGGTTAATTCAAACTACAAGGGATTCCCCTCGATAGTCAAACACCGATCCGGCCGTGAAGCATCGCAGCGCGATAGATCACGGGGCGGGCGTTGGATGACGGGGGGCAGGTCGCTCGGAAGTTCCGCCAGCTGCGCGAAGACAGCTGCTGAGATTTGTGCCCTGCAGCGGGCCGCCTTACTCTGATTCGCTGCGCACGCTTTGCAGGCGGTGCAGAGTGATCTTGCGGGTTTCGAGCTGGCTGCGGTCGATGTGCGCCCGGATCAGCAGTTCCGCCTGGTCGGGCTTGTGGCGCAGGATGGCGCGCAGGATGGCGGCGTGCTCGTCGTAGGTGTTGTTGACGCGATGGGCATAGGTGAAGTCGAGGCGGCGAATGATGCGGATGCGGTCAGTCACCTCGGCATGCACGCGCAGGATTTCCGGGTTGCCTGCCGCAACCACAAGATTGGTATGGAAGGTCTCGTCCAGCAGGGAGATCTTGCGTGCATCGCTCAGGCGCTCCGATTTGTCCACGATCCAGGTGTCCGCAAGGTCATCGAGCATGGTCTGCGTCTCGGCTGCCAGCTCATGCATGGAGAGCTTGCGCACGGCATGCACTTCAAGGAGCTTGCGCAATTCGTAGAGATGGTCGAAGCGGGCGAAGTCGATCGGCACCACCTCCCAGCCACTGCGGAAATAGCCGCGCACCAGCCCTTCGGTCTGCAGCCGCAGCAAGGCCTCGCGCACCGGGGTGCGGGACGCGCCATAGTGTCCGGCGAGTTCGGTTTCGGTGAAACGCTGACCAGGCAGAAGGCGAAACTCGAACACGTCTTCGCGCAGTCTGGCGTAGATTTCCTCGGCACGCGACGCGGGTTTGGTGCGTTTTCGGCCCAGGCCAATGATCGGTTGCTCCGCGGTCATGTCATTCCATCCAGCTCACATGGGCGGACACCACGCGCCAGCCCTCGGCAAAGCGTACCCAAGTCTGGGTCTGGCGGCCGATGCGCACATTGCCCGGGCGCTCGAATTCGATGTGCGTGACGGCAAAGTCTTTGCCGAAGGTGGTGATGCTGGTGCGTGTGATCGCGCGCATGAGGCCCTGCCCGGGCCGCTGCGCGCGAAAGGCGGCGATGGCGTCATAGCCGTAGAGGTTTTCACTTGCGCCGTAGCGCAGCGTGTGCGCGGACTGCCAGAACAGCTGGTCGAGGCACCCGACATCGTTACCCACGAGGGCGCGTTCATAGACGGCAAACACGGCGTGCACTTCATCCACAACGTCGGGCAGATTGACGTGGTCAGCGGCTAGAGTCATGGCGCGACGCCCTCGAACCGGTGCGGCACGGCTGCGGATTGCGCCACGCCGGCCTGCTCCAGCAGCTGCGCCGCGCGCAGCGCAAGGTCTTCACGCCAGGGCGGGGCGATCAGTTGCACGCCGATGGGCAGTGCCCCCTGCTCGGTGCGGATCGGTGCGGCCACCACTGGCAGGCCGATGCACGAGACCGGTTGGGTCAACAGGCCCATATTGGGCCGCGTGGCAAGGCGCTCGCCATTGAGATCGAAACTCTCGCTGCCCAGCAACTGCGCGGACACGGGCGTGGCCGGGGCGATGAGAAGGTCGAACTGTTTGAACACCCGCAACGCCTCGGCGTGAAAGCGCGCGCGCACGCGCTGCGCCTGCAAATACCAGGCGGCGGGCATCAGCGCGCCAGCAGCCAGGCGGTCGCGCGACAGCGGCTCCATGG
>JBAUTC010000467.1:0-2033 GCA_049582025.1 Thiomonas sp. | reverse complement strand
GTGGCGCAGAAGGCCGACATCATTTTCACCATGGTGCCCGACACGCCCGATGTGCAGAAGGTACTCTTCGCTGACGACGGCATCGCCAAAGGCCTGACCCCTGGCAAGATCGTGGTGGACATGAGCTCCATCGGACCGATGGAAACCAAGGAGTTTGCCAAACAGATCAATGCGCTGGGTTGCGAATACCTCGACGCCCCGGTGTCCGGCGGCGAAGTGGGTGCCAAGGCGGCCAGTCTGACCATCATGGTCGGCGGCGAGCAGGCGACATTCGACACCGTGGAACCGCTGTTCAAACTGATGGGCAAGAACATCACCCTTGTGGGCGGCAACGGCGACGGCCAGACCTGCAAGGTGGCCAACCAGATCATCGTCGCGCTCAACATCCAGGCCGTGGCCGAGGCCCTGCTGTTCGCCAGCAAGGCCGGGGCCGATCCGGCCAAGGTGCGCCAGGCGCTGATGGGCGGCTTCGCCTCCTCGCGCATTCTCGAAGTGCACGGCGAGCGCATGGTCAAGCGCACCTTCCAGCCGGGCTTCCGCATCAACCTGCACCAGAAGGATCTGAACCTTGCATTGTCCGGCGCCAAACAACTCGGTGTGGCCCTGCCCAACACGGCTGTGGCGCAGCAACTCTTCTCCGCCTGCGCCGCCAACGGCATGGACGGGCTCGATCACTCCGCGCTGTGTCGCGCGGTGGAACTGATGAGCCACCACACCATCGCCCCGGACGCCTGATCCGCAAGCTCGGCGATGAAACTGCCCAGCCCCACGGCCGTACCGGTCGACTTTCTGCGCGCCTTGTTCGACATCGCAGTGGCGCGCGCGCAGCCGCGCGAAGTCATGGCCCCGTTCCTGCCGCCACCGCCCAAGGGGCGCACCCTTGTGATCGGCGCAGGCAAGGCCAGCGGCGCCATGGTCGAGGCCTTGGATGCGCTATGGCCGCAGGACGCGCCAATCAGCGGCCTGGTCGCGACGCGCTATGGCTACGCGCCACCCGCCTTGCGCGCCAAGCCCGGGCGCATCGCGCTGGTCGAAACCGCCCACCCCGTGCCCGATGCGGCAGGCGAACAAGCGGCGCTGCGCATGCTGGCGCTCACCCGCGGACTCACTGCCGACGATCTGGTGATCTGCCTCATCTCCGGCGGTGGCTCGGCGTTGCTTCCGTTGCCCACGGATGGCCTGACCCTGGCGGACAAGCAGCGCATCAACCGTGAATTGCTGATGAGCGGTGCCACCATTGGCGAAATGAACTGTGTGCGCAAGCATCTCTCCGCCATCAAGGGCGGACGGCTCGCCGCCGCTTGTGCCCCCGCGCAGGTGCTCACCCTGCTGATTTCCGACGTCCCCGGTGACGACCCGGCCACCATCGCCAGTGGCCCCACCGTGCCCGACCCAACCACCTGCGCCGACGCCCTGGCCATCATTGACCGTTACGGCATCGGCATTCCCGAGGCCATTCGCGCCGGGCTGCAAAGCGGCGCGTTGGAGACGCCAAAGCCCGGCGACGCCGCGTTTGAAGGCAACCGCGTCGCCCTCATCGCCACCCCGCGGCAGATGCTGCAGGCCGTGGCGGATGCCTGTGCACAGGCAGGTGTTGCCGCCCATGTCCTTGCGGACGACATGGAAGGCGAGTCGCGCGACATCGCCCAGGCGCACGCGGCCATCGCCCGTAGCGTGGCACGCCATGGGCAGCCATTCACCAAGCCCTGTGTCATGCTCTCCGGCGGTGAAACCACGGTGACCGTGGCGAAAGGCAGCGCGCCTGGCAAAGGCGGGCGTGGCACCGAGTTCCTGCTGGCCCTGGCACTCGCGCTGGACGGCGAGCCCAAGGTGTGGGCGCTGGCCGGCGACACCGACGGCATCGACGGCAGCGAAGACAATGCCGGTGCCTGGATCACCCCCGACACCCTTGATCGCGCGCGCGCTGCCGGCCTCAACCCCCGCGCCGTGCTCGACGGCCACGATGCCTACACGCTGTTCGCCGCCACCGGCGACCTGCTGGTGCCTGGTCCCACCTATACCAATGTCAACGA
>JBAUTC010000466.1:0-13322 GCA_049582025.1 Thiomonas sp. | reverse complement strand
GATTTGAGCCATGCGCCGGGTTTGCGGTGAGCCCCGGTTGGACCGCGTCAAAATTCAAACCTGACGCCGCGCGCAGTTTGTTTGCCACGGTCAGTCGCCGAACGGCATGTGGCTCAAATCGACATCGGCGCCAACAAGCCATGGATGGCTCAGCGGCGTCAAACCTCAAGTTAATGCCCTTGAGTCCATGAACTGATGTGGCAGGCGGCTCCAGCCGCAACAACAAGCGGCACGCATAGAAGCCAGGAATTGCTCCCTCGTGACATCGGTCTCTCCACCACAGACGGCCGGGTCGACGGGCGCATCGACCGGCATCTGATCGAACGTGGAGGCCAAACAGACATCACGCAGTCTCCTCCACACGTGACGCATCAGCTTGCTGGTTCACGTTCTCTAGCGCCCGATCAGCGCACGTAGTGCAAACCACGGAAGCGCCGACGAAAAGCCGAAACCTCCGACGCAATCCCATCCGGATATTCAGTCAGAGCCCGGACCACCAGCGAGGCCAGCTCGGGCATGTCGGAGGCGTCCATGCCCAGTCGCACAATCTCCGGCACGCCAAGACGCAGACCGTTGTTATCGCCATCCACGGCTGGCAATGGCAAACCAATGCCGCAGGCTAGCAAATTGGCCCGACGCAAGCGTCTGGCGGCTGTTTGGCCACCGCCAAACGGCGCCGCTTCGACGGCCAATTGATGCGACTGGGTGTAGCTATGGGATCGAGCAAAGACGGGCAGGCCCTGGGCGTCCAGGGCCTCGGCCAGTGCATGGGCGGTGCGCTTCATGGCCTGGCCGTAGGCGAGGCCAAAGGCCTTCCAGTCGAGCAGGCTTATGGCCAGCGCCGCAGTCTTTCCGGCATCGAAATTGGCGGTCAGACCCGGATAGGCAATGGCATCCAGTCGTTCAGCCAGAGCCGCGTCATTGCTCACGATCAACCCGCCTGGCGGCCCACCCAGGCTTTTGTAGGTGCTCATGGTCATGACGTGCGCGCCCTCGGCCAGGGGCTGCTGCCACGCTTGTCCTGCAATCATGCCGCTCAGGTGTGCCGCATCGAACAACACATGGGCACCTACCGCATCTGCAATCTCGCGTATGGCGCTGACGGGGTGGGGGAAAAGGTTGAGACTGCCGCCGATGGTGAGCAATTTTGGCTTCACCTCTTGCGCCAACAGGCGCAGCGCGGGAACGTCCACCGTGTAACCGTCAGCATGCACCGGGGCCGGCACGGTTTTCAGCCCATACAGGCCGGCCGCACCCGCTGCGTGATGCGTCACATGCCCTCCAATCTCGGCTGGCGGGGCAATGATGGTGTCTCCCGGCTGGCACGTGGCCATGAATACATAAAGATTGGCCAATGCGCCCGAGCCCACGCGCACTTCGACGTAACGCGCACCGAACACCTCGGCGGCCAGCTCGGCGGCAATTACCTCAATGCGCTCAATGGCCTCCAAGCCCATCTCATACTTGTCGCCTGGGTACCCCAGAGACGCACGTGCACCCAGGTGGGCCGACAGCATTGCCTCAGCCTTCGGGTTCATCACGTTGGTCGCCGGGTTGAGGTTGATGCCGTCCACATCATGAATGCGGTGATTCTCTTCTGCCAGTCGGTCCAGTTCGGAGGCTACGGCATCGACATCCTGATTTGCCGTCATTTGTGCCACCGACTGAACCAGGGCTTCGCAGCCGGGCGGAACCCAAGGGCGGTGTTGCAGCAAGGCAGTCATGCGTATTTCCTTTTTGAAGTGACATCGTGTGAAAACGTCACGCAGTATGCGATGGGCCTTCTCCGGTTCACAAACGAGATATTCTTACCCGAAGGACTAGAAAATCTATGCGTCATAACCTTGGATCCGCGCACCATGGCCGTTGACCCACCCAAGCTGCGCCTGCCGCCTTACACGGCGCTACGCGCTTTTGAGGCTGCTGCCCGCCATAACAGCTTCGTCGCAGCGGCCCGCGAGCTGTGCGTGACGCCAGCGGCCGTAGCCCAGCAGGTCAAGGCGCTGGAAGCCTGGCTCGGTGTTGCATTGTTTGAACGCTACAGCCAGGGCATTGCGCTGACACCCCAAGCCCGGCGTGCACGCCCCGCCCTGAGCGCTGCGATGGATCAGATGGGGTTGGCAGTACAGAGCTTGCGCAGCGAAATGCGTCGATCCGAGCTGCACATCGCCGCGTTGCCAGCCCTTGCACAACTGTGGCTGTCACCGCGCCTGCGACGGCTACAACTGGATTTTCCCGGCGTGCAGATTTCGGTCACGGCGATGGAGGAACCTCCCAACTTCAAACGTGAACCCTTCGACATGGGTTTGTTCTATCTGGACGCGCCACGTAAGGACGTCAGAGTCGTCGCACTCGGAACAGACCATCTGCTTCCGGTGTGCACCTCGAAAATCCTGAAGACACTCAAGGTGAAAGGCAAGATCCAACTGCATGGGCAACCCTTGCTGCATGACACGGTGTGGGATAACGACTGGGCACGTTGGCTGGACGCGACAGGCATGCATGAGGTCGATGCGACAACCGGCCCGCGGTTTTCGCTCTACAGCATGGCTTTGCAGGCAGCATTGGACGGCGAAGGCTTGCTGATGGGGCGCGAGTGTCTGGTTGCTCCCTATCTGGCCAGTGGCAAGTTGCGGGCCGCTTCGGCTATGCGGGTGCCTCTGCCCACGGGGCCAAACCTGCTGCTGCCGATCCACCGTGCAGATCACAAGCTGACCCAGCAGATCGCAAATTGGATCCAGATGACGTTTTCTGAAGCTACCTCGACGTCGTGAAGTGATCTCCTCATCAAGGTCTCACAGGCAACCTGGTAATGTTCTTGGCCACCCCCGTGTCGGAATCCAGCACGTAGACCTGATAGGCCGAACCGGACAGGGTAATCGTGCTTCCTAGCACCCAGGTCTGGATGTCTTTGGGCATGCCTGTGGGCGCCGATGCCGATTTGAGCCACATGCCAATCGGCGACTGAGCCACGGCAAACGAGCCGCGCGCGGCGTCAGGTTTGAATTTCGGCGCGTTCCAACCGGCTCAACGCAAATCCGGCGCATGGCTCAAATCGGCATCGGCGCCAACACGCGACAGATGCGGCCTTCGCCGTTTGGTGGTGGCCTCAGCGATCTGGTGACCGGCGAAGCCGGGGTAGAGCACGCGCTGCTCGGGTGACTCCCGATCGGGGACATGCGCGCGCACGTCGAACCGGCCGATTCAGACGTGTCGTCCTACGTCCTCGCGCACCCAATGTGCTCCGC
This sequence comes from Thiomonas sp., assembly GCA_049582025.1. Taxonomy (GTDB): domain Bacteria; phylum Pseudomonadota; class Gammaproteobacteria; order Burkholderiales; family Burkholderiaceae_C; genus Thiomonas. The sequence continues at coordinate 10,074 of JBAUTC010000466.1, read as the reverse complement.
CGTACACGCCACCGGCATCTGGACCGCGATCACCTGCCCGCCACAAAACCCCGATCCAGTGATCAGTTCACCGGCGTGAGCTTGGCGATGTTCAGCGCCAGCCATTTGGTTCCATGGCGGTTGAACTTCACCTGGGCACGCGCATCTTCGCCATTGCCTTCCAGACTGAGCACCACGCCCTCGCCGAATTTGTTGTGGAACACGGCCTGCCCGGTGCGCAAGCCATGCGCGGGTTTGGACGTCGGCGGGGTGAAGGCTGGAACGGTGGTCTTTGGCGTGTAGCTCCAGGTGCTGTGCTGATCAGCACCGAACCCGCCGCCGAAGCCAGGCTGTTTCGCGCTGAGCCATTTGAGCGACTCACCCGGCAGTTCGTCGAAAAACCGGCTGCGCAGGTTGTAGCGCGTCTGGCCATGCAGCATGCGGGTTTGCGCAAGGCTGAGGTAGAGGCGTTTGCGCGCACGGGTAATGGCCACGTACATCAGGCGGCGTTCCTCCTCCACGCCATCGGCTTCGTTCAGGGAGTTTTCGTGCGGGAACAGGCCCTCTTCCAGCCCGGTGATGAACACGGCGTCGAACTCCAGGCCCTTGGCCGCGTGCACGGTCATCATCTGGATGGCGTCCTGCCCGCTCTGCGCCTGGTTGTCTCCGGCTTCGAGCGCGGCGTGGGTGAGAAAGGCGGTGAGCGGCGACAGAGTTTCGCCGGTGGCGGGATCGATGCCGTCCGGCGCAGCCACGCTGTCGGCCACCGCCCCCAGTGCCTGCCGTTCCTGCGCCGTCGCCTGCAGGCCAAAACCCTCCTGCGTGACGAAGGCTGCCGCAGCGTTGACCAGTTCTTCGAGGTTTTCCAGCCGTTCCTGTCCATCGCGTTCGTCGCGGTAATGGGGGCCAAGCCCGCTGGCTTCGAGCACATGGCGCACCAGATCGGGCAGGCTCATCGCGGCAGTCTGAAAGCGCATTTGCGCCACCAGGTCGAGGAAGGCCTGCAGGCTGGCGACGCTGCGTCCGCCCAGGGCGTCGACCGCTTCGCTCAATGGCACTGCCCGCAGCCGGGCGGCGTCCTGCAACTGCTCCAGGGTGCGCGCGCCGATACCGCGGGCCGGGAAGTTCACCACGCGTAGAAACGCGGTGTCGTCTTGCGGGTTGTCGAGCAGACGAAGATAGGCCAGGGCGTGCTTGACTTCGGCGCGCTCGAAAAACCGCAGGCCGCCATACACGCGATAGGGCAGCCCGGCGTTGAACAGCGTGCCTTCAATCACCCGCGACTGGGCGTTGGAGCGGTAGAGCACCGCAATTTCGCTGTGCGCCAGACCGTCGCGCAGCAGTTGACGGATCTCTTCGATCAGCCATTGCGCCTCTGCGTAGTCGCTCGGTGCTTCGAACACCCGCACCGGCTCGCCCGCCCCCGCTTCGGTGCTCAGGTTCTTGCCCAGGCGCCGCGCATTGTTGGCGATGAGGGTGTTGGCGGTGTCGAGAATGTGGCCGTGCGAACGATAGTTGCGCTCCAGCTTGATGAGGTGACGCACATGGAACTCGCGCTGGTAGTCGTCCATATTGCCGGCATGCGCGCCACGAAAGGCGTAGATGCTCTGATCGTCATCGCCCACGGCGAACACACAGCCGCCTTGCGCGTCGTCCGGCCCGGCCAGGAGCTTGAGCCACTGGTACTGCAGGCGATTGGTGTCCTGAAATTCGTCCACCAGGATGTGGCGGAATCGCTGGCGGTAATGGGTGCGGATGGCGGCGTTGTCGCGCAGGATTTCGTACGAGCGCAGCATCAGCTCGGCGAAGTCGGCCACGCCGTCGCGCGTGCACTGCGCTTCGTAGGCCAGATAGATTTCCGCGAGCTGACGGCTTTGCTGGTCACGCACTTCCACGTCGCCGGGGCGCAGCCCGCCGTCTTTCGCGCCGTTGATGAACCACTGCACCTGCTTCGGCGGATGGCGTTCAGTGTCGACGTTCAGCGCTTTGAGCAGGCGTTTGATGGCCGAGAGCTGGTCCTGGATGTCGAGAATCTGGAAAGTCTGCGGCAGCCCGGCCTCGCGCCAGTGCGCGCGCAGGAAACGGTTGCACAAGCCGTGAAAAGTGCCGATCCACATGCCGCGTACGGGAATGGGCAGTTGCGCCGACAGCCGCGCCAGCATTTCCTTGGCCGCCTTGTTGGTGAAGGTAACGGCCAGAATCCCCGCGGGCGAGACCTGCCCGGTGGAAATCAGCCAGGCGATGCGGGTGGTGAGTACCCGCGTCTTGCCGCTGCCCGCGCCGGCCAGGATCAGAGCGTTTTCAGCGGGAAGGGTGACGGCGGCGTGCTGCTCGGGATTGAGCTGTTGGGTAAGTGCGGACATGGCCGGATTTTAGAGCGCAGGTACGGGGCGCATCAGCCTAGAATGGGCCACCGGGCCGCAACTGTCTTGCCGCCCGTTTTTTGTGCGCGCAGGCTTTGTCGCGCCAAACCAGGAGAGCCGGATGGACATCTTCGATTACGACAACATTCTGTTGCTGCCGCGCAAGTGCCGGGTGGAGAGCCGCAGCCAATGCGACCCATCCATCGAATTTGGCGGGCGACGTTTTCGTCTGCCGGTCGTGCCCGCCAATATGAAAACCGTGGTGGATGCGCATGTCTGCCGCTGGCTGGCGGCAAACGGCTATTTCTATGTCATGCACCGCTTCGATGTGGACGTGGTGGCATTCGCCAGACAGATGCGTGATGCCGATCTGTTCATCTCCATCTCGCTTGGTGTCAAACCGGACGACATGGCCCTGATCGACCAGCTTGCCGCCGAGGGCACGGGCGCCGACTACATCACCATCGACATTGCCCACGGCCATGCCGACAGCGTGCAGCGCATGATTGCGCATATCAAGCACAAGCTGCCGCACGCCTTTGTCATCGCGGGCAATATCGGCACCCCCGAGGCGGTGATCGATGTCGAGGCCTGGGGCGCGGATGCGACCAAGGTCGGCATCGGCCCGGGCAAAGTGTGCATCACCCGCATGAAGACCGGATTCGGTACCGGCGGCTGGCAGCTCTCGGCACTCAAGTGGTGCGCACGCGTGGCGACCAAGCCCATCATCGCCGACGGCGGCATTCGCGAGCACGGCGACATCGCCAAGAGCGTGCGCTTTGGCGCCAGCATGGTGATGATCGGCTCGATGCTGGCCGGTCACGAAGAATCGCCAGGCCAGACGGTGGAAGTCGACGGGCAACTGTTCAAGGAGTATTACGGCAGCGCCTCGGAGTTCAACAAGGGCACCTACCGCAACGTCGAGGGCAAGCGCATTCTGGAGCCCATCAAGGGCAAGTTGGCTGATACGCTGCGCGAAATGGAAGAAGATCTGCAAAGCTCCATTTCGTACTCCGGTGGAACGCAACTGGCCGATATCCGCAAGGTGAACTACATCCTCCTTGGCCAGAACAATGCGGGCGAGCATGTGCTGATGTAAGTCGACTGCGGCCTCGTAAAACCTTCGCCACGCAAGCCCCGGCATGCGTGGCAGTACTGTTCTGCCTCCGACATGCAAGCCCCCGACGCCCCCGCCCCAACCGCCAGCCAGGCGCAGCGCCTGCGCGTGCTGTTCGCAGGCATCTGCGCCCTCATCCTCACCGTCGGGCTGGCGCGCTTTGCGTACACCCCCATGCTGCCCATCATGCGCAGAGAAGCCGGGCTCACCGATCTCGCAGCCGGGTGGCTGGCGACCTTCAATTACGCCGGCTACATCACCGGGGCGATGATCGCTGCGTCCATCAGCAGCCTGCACCACAAGTTCGTCCTTTACCGCATCGGACTGCTGATCGCCGTGGTGACGACCGCCGGACTTGGCTTCACCGACAACACCGTGCTCTGGGCCGTGTTGCGCTTCCTGTCGGGGCTTTCGAGCACCGCGGGGCTGCTGCTGGCCTCAGGTCTGGCGCTGAACTGGCTGATCCGCCACGGCCATCGGCCCGAATTGGGGTTGCATTTCACCGGTCTGGGCCTGGGCATTGTGGTGTCGGGTCTGGCGGTCGGCGCGATGATGGACAGGCTTGGCTGGGCGCAGCAATGGGTGGGCCTCGGGCTGCTCGGTCTCGTCTTTTTGGTGCCCGCCTGGCTGTGGCTGCCACCGCCCGCACGTCCCGTGCCCTTGCGTGCAGGCGGGGAGCGTGCGCAGGCACCGCCGCCTGCACGGCGTTGGATGATCCTGCTCATTGGCGTCTATTTCTGCGCGGGCTTCGGCTATGTGATCAGCGCCACCTTCATCGTCGCCATCCTGGACAAGCTGCCGCTACTGGCCGGCAAGGGTGGCTGGGTCTGGGTCATCGTGGGCCTCGCGGCGGCACCGTCGAGCTTCGTGTGGGACCGCATCGCCCGCGCGATGGGCGACATCCCCGCCCTGCTCGTCGCCTTCGGGCTGCAGACGGTGTCCATCGTCCTGCCCGCCATCAGCGCGAATTTCGCCTTGAACCTGTTCGGTGCCGTGCTGTACGGCGGCACGTTCGTGGGCATCGTCAGTCTGACTCTGACGTTGATCGGCCGTCATTTTCCGGCGAACCCAGCCAAGGCCATGGCCCGGCTGACCCTGAGCTACGGTGTGGCACAGATTGTCGCTCCGGCGATGGCCGGCTACATCGCCGCAGGCACCGGCAGTTACCACGACGCGCTGTACGTGACGGTAGCGGTCATGCTCGTCGGCATGGTGCTGCTGGGCGTAATGATGCGCGACGCCGCTGCGCTGGCCCGCGCCTAGCCCGGCCAGCCGCCGTATGCCCTTACGCGGCTCCGGTCAGCGACCGGACATACGCTGCAGTGCCCTCTTCCACTGTGGCGAAGTGGTGGGTGCAGCCCGCGGCGCGCAATTGGCTCAGATCCGCCTGGGTGTGGCACTGGTATTTGCCCACCAGCGCGTCCGGGAAGGGGATGTAGGCGATCTCGCCGCACTCCACCAGTGCCGCCAGACTGAGTGCCGGGAGTCCCGACTCCGTGCGCAAGGTGTTCACCACCGTCTGCGCCACGTCGTTGAACGGCTGGGCGCGGCCAGAGCCAAGGTTGAAGATGCCGCTCTTGCCCGGGTGGTCGAAAAACCAGAGGTTGACGGCCACAACATCGTCGACCCACACGAAGTCGCGTTCCTGCAGACCGGGGCCGTAACCGTTGTACTCGCCGAACAGTTTCACCTGCCCGTGCTCGCGGTATTGGTTCGCGTGATGGAAGGCCACCGAGGCCATCCGCCCCTTGTGCTGCTCGCGCGGGCCATAGACGTTGAAGTAGCGAAAGCCCGCGATCTGCGCGGTGGCATGCGGCAGCACGCGGCGCACCACCTGATCGAACAGCAGCTTGGAATAGCCGTAGACATTGAGCGGACGTTCGTAAGCCGGATCTTCGCGGAACACACTGCTGGCGCCATAGGTCGCCGCACTGGAGGCGTAGAGCAGACGCACGCCGTGCGCCTCTGCAGCATCGAGCAGGGTCTTGCTGGCGCGGTAGTTGTTGTCGAGCATGTAGCGGCCGTTGTGCTCCATGGTGTCGGAGCAGGCGCCTTCGTGAAAGACGGCCTCGACCTTGCCGAAATGGCCGTGGGCGAACTGCTCGAAAAACACGGTCTTGTCGAGGTAGTCGCTGATCTGCAGGTCGACCAAATTGCGGAACTTGTCGCCCTGCGTGAGGTTGTCCACCGCGATCACGTCGTTGATGCCGCGGGCGTTGAGGCCCTTGACGATGTTGCTGCCGATGAAGCCCGCGGCTCCGGTGACGATGACTCTCATGCTGTTCCCCAGAGTTCCTGCGGCGTCACGCTCGCCGTGCCCAGCTTGCCCACGACGATGCCCGCTGCACGGTTGGCGGTGCGCACCGCATCTTCCATCGACAGGCCTGCGCCCAGCATCACCGCAGCGGCGGCAATGACGGTGTCGCCCGCGCCGGAGACGTCATACACCTCCTTGGCCTCGGTTGGAATGTGGATCTCGCCGCCATCGGTATAGAGGCTCATGCCTTCTTCGGAGCGGGTCAGCAGCAGCGCCTTGAGACCCAGCTTCCGGCGCAGGCCCTGCACCTTCCCGGTGAGTTCGTCTTCGCTGCTCCAGTCACCCACCACGTGCGCCAGCTCGGCGCGATTGGGCGTGAGCAGGGTGGCACCGGCATAGCGGCTGTAATCGCGGCCCTTGGGATCGACCAGGATGATCTTTCCGTGGGTGCGGGCCAGATTCATCATCTGGTCGAGGTGTTCCAGACCGCCTTTGCCGTAGTCGGACAGCAGCACCACGTCGTGGAAGGCCAGCTCCTGTTCGTAGCGCTCCATCATGGCGGCGAGCACTTCGTGATCGGGTTTCTGCTCGAAATCCAGGCGGATGAGCTGCTGCTGGCGCGACACCACGCGCAGCTTGACCGTGGTCTTGAGCGTCGGGTCTTGCCGCATGGCGTTCCTGATCGGGGTATCGACCAGCAGGGTGACCAGCTTGCGCCCCGGCTCATCTGCGCCCACCACGGAAAGCAAGGTGGCCTGCGCGCCCAGCATGGCGGCATTCAGCGCCACATTCGCGGCGCCGCCCACGCGGTCTTCATCGCGCTGCACGCGCACCACCGGCACCGGCGCCTCCGGCGAGATGCGGTCGACCGCGCCGAACCAGTAGCGGTCGAGCATGACGTCGCCGACGATCAGCACACGGGATTGGGCAAGTTGTTCTGCGTTCATGATCCAAGGAGGGAAAGTTCTTCCAGGCGGCGTGGCGGGTAGGTTTCCCAGCCCTGGCAGCCCGGACAATGCCAGAAATATTGGCGCGCTTCGAATCCGCAGGCCGCGCAACGATAGCGCTGACGGCTGCGCAGCGCATTGTCCACCGCGCTCTGCATTGCAGCGGCGACATCGGGCACGACGGCGCCAGGCATGGGATGTTCAAGCACGCGTTTGAGGGCGAGCAGGCTGCGGTGCGATTGCAGATAATTCTGCGCGCATTGCGCCTGTGAGGTCGGATCGGGGTCGAGCAGCAGCACGGCGTCGAGCAGGTCGATGGCAGGGGTCTGCGCCAGGCGCTGGCGCAGCCAGGTCAGCCCTTCACCCACCTGCCCGAGTTGCTGGCGCAGCTGGGCAATCTGCACCGCGGCCAGGGCAACGAATTCGGGCTGCACCAAGTCGATGGACTCCAGCGTCTGCAGCGCCAGCTCCGGTTCACCGCGTTCCTGCGCCCACTGCGCACGCAACAGCCGCGGCCGCACACCTTGAGGCGCGGCTTGCAGCGCCGCGTCCAGCGCCCGCAGCGCATCAGGCGCGCGGCCCGCAGCATGATGCTGTGCGCCCAATTCACACCAGTACTGCGCGATCTGCCGTTGATAGGTGCCGGTGGCGCGCTGTTCCAGTTCCCCGGCGCGGGCAATGGCCTTGTTCCAGTCTTGCGTACGCTCGCTGATCTGCAGCAGCGCAGTGAGCGCCTGCGAGGCGTAGGACGTGCGCTGCAGGTCCTCATACGCGGATTCCGCGCGGTCGAGGAGACCGGCCTTGAAAAAATCTTGTGCCAGTGCGAGCTGGGCGCGCTCGCGCGCTTCACGCGGCAGGTCGGCGCGGGCGAGCAGGTTTTGATGCACCCGCACCGCACGCTCGTATTCGCCGCGCCGGCGGAACAAATTGCCCAGGGCGAAGTGCAGATCGACGGTGTCGGGGTCGGCGGTCATGGCCTCGATGAAGGCGTCGATCGCCTTGTCCTGTTGCTCATTGAGCAGGTGATTGAGACCGCGGTAATACGCCTGCGGCGCGTCGCGGCGCAACACGTTCTCGGTGCGCACCTGCCGCAGGTCGACTCGCGACGCCAGCCACCCCAAAGCGAACATCAGGGGCAAAACGAGCAACCACCAGAGGTCAAACTCCATCGATCGGCCCGTCGATCGGTTGTTGCGGGAATTCGGCTGGTGCAGTGGGCGCCTTGGACGCCTGTGTCTCTGCCGGTTCGTTGTCGAGCGTCTTTGCCCCGCGTCGCTTGTGCCGCATCCACGAGGGCAACAGCGCCAACACGCCCAGCACCGCACCCAAGGCGAAGACGACGAGCAGCAGCACGATCATCGGCGTGTGCCACTGGGTGCCGAACAGCAGTTGCAGGGTCACTGGCTCGAGGTTGTTCAGCGCCAGGCCAAACAGGAGCAGGAAGACCACCAACCGCAAAAACCAGCTCAAGATGCGCATGGAGACGGATTCGATTCAGGGAATCGGGTAAGCATATTCGATTCCCCGTCCACATCGCACCGGGGCGAGGTGAAAACATCCCGGTGGACAATAGCGGACATCCTCACGCTTCCGCCCACACCATGTCGCACCGACCACACGCCGTGCACTGCCCCGCCTCCATCCCCTGCGCGGTCTTCACCGACGCCCAGGCCGCGCTGGAGCAGGTGCAGGCGATTTACGCCGCCGCCATCGCCCACCTGCGCGACAAACTCGCCACGTTCATCGCGGGCACGCTGCCAGCGGGACGGGTGCGCGCCTGCTATCCCGTGGTGCGGGTGCGCATCAACAGCGTGGCGCGCCCGGACTCGCGGCTGGCGTATGGTTTTGTCGCCGCGCCCGGTTTGTATGAAACCACCCTCACCCGCCCCGATCTGTTTGCCGACTATCTGCGCGCGCAGTTCCAGCTGCTGCTCTCCAACCACGGGGTCGCGCTGGAGGTCGCCGTGGGCGAACAACCCGTTCCGCTGCATTTCAGCTTCGCCGGGCAAACCCATGTCGAAGGACATCTCAGCCTGGAGCAACGCCAGCAACTACGCGACATTTTCGACCTGCCCGACCTCGCCGCGATGGACGACGGCATCGCCAACGGCACGCACGACACCCCGGACGGGCAGCCGTTTCCGCTGGCGCTGTTCACCGCGCCACGCATCGACTATTCGCTGCATCGCCTCCAGCACTACACCGGCACGGCACCGGAGCATGTGCAGAACTTCGTGCTCTTCACCAACTATCAGTTCTATGTGGACGAATTCGTCCGCATGGCCCATGCGCTGATGGCCACGCCCTTCGGCGCCGCCGGCGATGACGAGCCGCCCTACGCAGCCTTCGTCGAACCGGGCAATGTGGTCACCTCGCGCGCCAGCGCCGATGCGCCGGCGCAGACCATCGGCCATCCGCCCGCACGCCTGCCGCAGATGCCGGCCTATCACCTGGTCATGCCCGACCGCAGCGGCATCACCCTGGTGAACATTGGCGTGGGCCCGGCAAATGCCAAGACCATCACCGACCACATCGCTGTGCTGCGCCCGCATGCCTGGATCATGCTCGGACACTGCGCCGGGCTGCGCAATTCACAACGTCTGGGCGACTATGTGCTGGCGCACGGCTATGTACGCGAAGATCATGTGCTCGACGAGGAACTGCCGCTGTGGGTCCCCATTCCGCCGCTGGCCGAAGTGCAGCAAGCGCTCGAAGGTGCGGTGGCCGACATCACCCAGTTGCATGGCTACGAACTCAAGCGCGTGCTGCGCACAGGCACCGTCGCCAGCACCGACAACCGCAACTGGGAACTACTGCCCTATCCCGGCCCGGACCGCCGCTTCAGCCAGAGCCGCGCGATCGCGCTCGACATGGAAAGCGCCACTGTGGCGGCCAACGGTTTTCGCTTTCGCGTGCCCTACGGCACCCTGCTGTGCGTGAGCGACAAGCCGCTGCATGGAGAAATCAAGCTGCCGGGCATGGCCGACCAGTTCTACCGGCAACAGGTCGAACAGCATCTGCGCATCGGCCTGCGCGCCATTGCCCGGCTGCGCCAGCAGAGCATGGGACGGCTGCACAGCCGCAAGCTGCGGAGCTTCGACGAAGTGGCATTCCAGTAGGCGGACGCCCCGGCGCGACACTCAGGCGGTGTAGCGCACCTGATGCGCGTCGGCGGTGGGGCGCGTCGCGATCGCGCCGATGATCCAGCCGGTCTCGCCCTGCTCCCGCAGGGTGGCGAGCACGGCGTCGGCCTGATCGGCCGCGACCACGAGCACGAAACCCACGCCACAATTGAAGGTGCGGCGCATCTCATCCGGACTGACCCCGCCTTCACGCTCCAGCCAGGCGAACAGTTCTGTCTGCCCCCAGGTGCCCGGATCGAGCACGCACTGCACGCTCTCGGGCAACACG
>JBAUTC010000465.1:0-6354 GCA_049582025.1 Thiomonas sp. | reverse complement strand
TCAAGACCCTGGCCAAGACCGGCGGCCATATCGCCGGAGCAATCCCTGTTGATTTCGGCAAGATTCGCGAAGAGCGCACAGTCGATGGCGTCAAGATCAAGGCTCAACTGCCCACAGCAGAGTTCTTTACCAAAGCAATGGACGACGCCGGACTGAACAAGACCGACAAGCCGATCGTCATCGTGCCGACTGGCGAAAGCGTCGACTCGATGGACATGGCGACCCGCCTGTACTTCCAGCTGCGCTATTTTGGTGAGCCACGTGACAAGGTCGCCATCCTGAACGGCGGCGTCAACGCATGGATCCAGGCCGGCCTCCCCGTGTCCACCGACAAAGTCACGCCTGCGAAGGGCAACTGGGCGGCCGGCGCTGAAGACAAGGCCATTCTCGCCACCATGCAGCAGGTCAAATCAGGTCTGCAGGATGGAAAGGATCAGTTCGTTGACGCCCGTCCGACGGCCCAGTTCCTCGGCATCGTGAAGAAATCGGTCAACAAGTCAGGCGGTCACCTGCCTGGCGCACGTTCTCTGCCGACCGACGCCATCGTCAGGCCAGTAGGTGCCGCTCATGAATTCATGAGCGCCGATGACTACAAGAAGATCTACGCCGAGTTCAACATTCAGCCCGGTGCGCAGACCATCACCTACTGCAACACCGGTCACCTGGCTTCTGGCGCCTGGTTCGTGACCCACGAAATTCTGGGCAACAAGAACTCCAAGCTGTACGCAGGCTCGATGATCGAATGGACCAACCTGGGCAATCCGACGATCGGTCTGCCGCAGTAAGCTGTTTTGATTTGATGCCGCCTCGGCGGCACTGTATTCAGCGCCCGGGCCTTCCCGGGCGTTGTCGTTTTACCCCCTTATTCAGGTGGGAAATGCACCCTGTTGGCACCCGTTTGGGAGTTCGGTCAGCCAATCCAGGGGGAGACGTGAGATATTTCACAGCCTGTCTTGCGCAAAAATCGATCAAATGCAGGCTTGTACCTCCTACACTGGCCTTTCACAATTTGGCGGCAAATTTATCCTTCCACCAACAACACAGAGGTTGAACATGTCTATCCGCAATTCCCATTTCAGTTTCTGGCGCATGGCCGTGGCATCTCTTGCAGCGCTGCTGCTGGGCGCCTGTGCGGCAGGCAACTATCCTTCGGCACCGGACAAAATCACGCAGGGCGCCTATCACTACAAGGTCGGCGCGGGCGATACCCTCAACATCAACGTCTGGCGCAATCCGGACTTGTCCATGTCGATCCAGGTTCGGCCCGACGGGAAAATCTCCACACCGCTGGCCCCTGATGTCCAGGCCGCCGGGCAGACGCCGGGAGACATCGCCAAGGAAATCGAGGCGCGGCTGTCAAAATATGTGCGCGATCCGGTGGTATCCGTTGTTGTGACCGGCTTTCAGGGCCCGTACAGCCAGCAGATCCGCATCGTCGGTCAAGCGGTTCGCCCCATTGCCATTCCCTACCGCGAGAACATGACCCTGCTTGACGTGATGATCGCCGCCGGTGGTCTGACCGAATTTGCAGACGGCAACGCTGCGGTGCTTGAACGCCACGGCAAGACGTACAGCATCAAACTTGGCGACCTGCTCAAACGCGGTCGGATGTCGGCCAATGTTCCGGTCGAGCCCGGCGACGTCATCATCATTCCGCAAAGCATGTTCTAAGCACAGTCCGCCCTTTCATCCACACAACACGATGCCCGCCATGCAGACCACAAGCCGCTCTGTCCTCTTCGCGCTGACCCCGCTGGCTTTTTGCCTGCTGCAAGCGGGATCGGCCTTCGCGCAAACCATCCCGGGCATCAACACGGCGGTTCCGGGTGGAGTTGGTCTGCCTCAACAACTCGGCGGGTTCGAAACGCCGGGCGCGCTTGCTGCTCCCCTGGGTGGGGCAAGCGCGCCAGTTCCCGCGAGGGGAAATTTTGTCCAGCCCTCCCTCGGCATGTCGGTGCTGCAGACCAGCAATGCGTATTTCGGCACAGCCACGCCCGCCAAGTCCGACACCATCATCAGCGTCACTCCGAGCATCGCCTTTCAAACTGAAGGCCCGGGCCTTCGAACCTTCGGCAACTTCGCGCTCAATGGCCTGTATTACGCGCGCAGTTCGTACAGCAATACGGTCCTGCCGTCAGGCGCTTTGGGACTGAATGCCCGTCTGGTGAATCAGTGGCTTTATTTCGATGCGGGAATCACCTCGCAACAGAATGCCTTGCTCACCATCCCGACGCAAACCGGCAGCACCGCAACGTACACGACGACTCAGTATCGCATCAGCCCCTACATCGACCACCGCTTCAATGACAACCTGCGACTTCGCGCACGCAGTGACAATACCTGGACGCAAATCAGCGGCAACCAGACGGGTCAAGCACTGAGCAATGGTCGCTATGGCTTGCAGACAGTCCGGTTGGATCGGCGCCCCACGCCATTTGGCTGGGGTCTCGACGCCAAACAGGAAGAAACTGTTTACACCGATAGCGGATCGCTGACCGTTCGCGATGAAATCGCGCGAGCCCGTGGCCTTTATGCCTTTACCCCACATTTCGAGGCAGGTCTCATTGGCGGCTATGAACGCTACTCAACCGCATATGCCAGCCTGAGCCACAACCTTTATGGCGTCGACGTCAAATGGCATCCCAGCCTCTACACCCGGCTCGACGGTGTCGTGGAGCGGCGGTTCTTTGGAACAGGCTGGGATATGAATGGATCTCAGCAGATCCAGCAACTCAGTCTGCGCATGAACTGGACCCGCGGCCCTTCGTCCTTCCTGGCGGGATTGCAGACCATTCCATCCGGGGTGAGCCTGTCCACCCTGCTCAACGGCATGCTCGCCTCGCAGTATCCCGACCCCACCGCGCGAGCGCGCGCGGTGCAAAACCTGCTGGCGGTCACCGGACTACCTGCGACTCTTCCCAACGCGATCAACTACTACACGCAGTCCGCGACATTGCAAGACACGCTAACTGCAACCGCTGTGTTGCTGGTGCAGCGCAACAGCTATTCGGCTTCCGTGTTCCACACCAAGACACAAGACCTGATCCTGCCAGGGTCGCCGCCGTTGAACAACCTGCTGATCGCCTCGGCGAACAATATCCAGAACGGCATCGGCCTGAGCTATGGGCGACGCCTGACCCCCGTGATGAGTATGAATGTCGGCGTGCTGCGCGCGCTGAGCACGGGGTTTGGCATCAATCAAGGCATCACGACGCGCCAGACCAGTCTGATCGTGCAGCTCAGTCGCCGGCTGTCACCCCACACCATGCTGATCATTGGAGCCCGCCGGCAATTGCTCGATACGGCCAATACCGGCATTCTCAGTGCCAACGAGTCGGCACTCTACGCCGGACTCACACACCAATTCTGATCTCTGGTCCATGTACGCAGCGCATTTCGGCCTGAGCGCCCCGCCGTTCCAACTCAACCCGGATCCCAGCTTTCTTTACGAGAGCAAAGGGCACAACTACGCCCATCAGTATTTACGCTTCGGCGCCATGCAGGGAGAGGGATTCATCATCGTCACGGGCGAGATCGGTGCGGGCAAGACCACGCTCGTCCGCGCCCTTCTCAACGAACTCGATCCCGCCAAAGTCGCCGCGGCGCAGATTGTCAGCACACAACTGGAAGCGGATGACCTGCTGCGCGCTGTGGCAAACGCGTTTGGCGTTCCGTCCAAGAACACCTCAAAGGCGGAACTGCTCGCTGCCATCGAAGCGCATCTGACCACCCTGATGTTGCAAAACCGGCGAGCCTTGCTGGTGATTGACGAAGCGCAGAACCTCAATCCTGCAGCGATTGAAGAACTGCGCATGCTGTCCAACTTCCAGTATGGCAACCGCGCCTTGCTGCAAAGCTATCTGGTGGGTCAGCCCGAACTGCGCGAAGTGCTGCGCGCCCCGAATCTGGAACAACTGCGACAACGGATCATCGCCAGTTGCCACATCGGCCCGATGGATGCTGATGAAACCCATGCCTACATCATCCACCGTCTCAAGCGTGTGGGCTGGACCGGGCGACCGCAGTTCGATGATGCCACCTTCATGGCGATCCACAACTGGACGGGCGGTCTGCCGCGGCGGATCAACATGTTGTGCAACCGGCTGTTGCTTTCGGCCTTCCTCGACAACACCGACCAGATTGATGCAACGCGGGTCGACGCCGTCGCCCGGGAAATCCGCGAGGAAATTGGCGGTCTGCTGCGACCCGCCGAGCAAGCTGTCCCAGAGGTTCCCACCATTACCGCGCCTGTTCGGCGGGATGTTCCAGCCACGCCGCAACCAGCAAGCAAGACAACCTTGGCTCCCAAGGGCCTCCCGGTGCTACGCGACGTTGCAGAAGACATGACGCGCGTGCCGCAGCCCCCCAAACCGGGCGAACCCGGCCCGCTTCTCTGCATTGCTCAAACCCAGGAAGATCGCGTCGCCCTGCATCCCTTGATGCAAAAGATGAAAGCCTATTCCGGGCTGCCGCTTCCGCTCCTGGTCGGACTGGAACATCTGTCCACATCGACCGTCGCCAACGATCCGGCGCTTGCCGAGCTCGATCTCGCACTTTTGCCCGACTCGCAGGACGCCGAGCCCGGGCTGGCAGCCTGGGTGAACTGGCTCGACCAGATTTTCACCACCTACCGCCCGGCTGCAGTCCTCACTTTTGCGCAGAGCGACGCCGCGCTGGCCGCAGGCCTGGTCGCCAAGCGCCAGGGGCGATCTCTTGCCCACGTCGAATCCGGTCTGCGCCACCACCAGCGCGCCGACCCGCACGAAATCGACCGCATCCTCATCGACCAACTGGCAGATCTGCATCTGACCATCGATTCAGGCTGCGCAGAGCCGCTCACACATGACGGGATTGCTCCGGAAACGATCAAAGTGGTGGGCAACCTGCGGATCGACGCCATCATCCATGCGCTGGACACACTGCCGGAGCCCAAGGCGTTCGCACCCGACATCGGCGTGCCGAAAACCTATCTTGGCAACGCACAAGGTTATGCCCTGCTCTTGCTGCAGGATGCCGAGCGCGCCTCCTCGCGCGAAAAAATGATCGACATGCTGGCCAATGCCAAGCGCTTGAGCCGCATCCTCCCCGTGATCTGGCCAATGCCTTCTGCCATCCACAGCCGGATGCTGCAATACGGGCTGAGCAATTCGTTGCGGGGCGCGCGCGTGGCCTGCGTTCCCGAACTCACCTACAGCCAGACTCTGGCCCTGCTCAAACAAGCCACCTGCCTGCTGACAGACCGCGCCAATATGCAGGATGCCAGTTCCTATCTGGGTATCCCCTGCCTCACCTTGCAAGACCACTGCGCCCGCACCCAGACCATCACGCAGGGCAGCAATCGGGTGGTCGGTCGCGATTTCCGCCGTATCTTCCAGGCCATGGGCGACATTCTCGAAGGCGACAGGAAATCAGATCCCAATCCCTTCGGCTGCGATGGCAAGGCTGCCGACCGCATTGCCCAGACGCTGGAAAACTGGCTGATGACCGAATGGGAGAACCAGATCCTCGAAACGCTGGAGGTCCAGGCTTGATCTGTGTCTTCCCAACCGCTGAGCTTCCATTCGGTGCATGATGAGAAGGGGCGTGTTTTACCGCAAATTTCCGTCCCAGGCACCACAACACTCTGAAAAGCAACACCATGAACGATTTGCTGCGTCCCCTCTTCAATCTCCTCCCCGGCATGTGGGACAGACGCTGGGTGGGTCTGTTGACTGCCTGGGTGGTCATGGTCCTGGGTGGGGTCGGCGTGGCCATGTTCCACGAACGGTATATGGCGTCCGCGCGGGTGTATGTGGACACACAAACCCTGCTCAAGCCGCTGATGCAAGGTCTCACGGTACAACCCGACATCAATGATCAGGTCGCCATGGTGGCCCGCACCCTGCTGGCGCGCCCCAATCTCGAGCGCCTGGTGCGTGAAAAACATCTGGCGGTCAATGACGGCAAGCCAGACGCCGTCAACCGCACCATCGACCAACTGCTCAAGAGCATCAAATTCGGCATCAACGCACGGGAAAACCTCTACAGCGTCAGCTACGTCAACAGCGACCCGAAAGTCGCCCTGGGCGTGGTGAAGGATCTGGTGAACATGTTCCTCACCTCCGGGATCGGCGGCAAGCAGCAAGATACCCAGCAGGCGCTGAATTTTCTCGATGCGCAGGTTGCTGACTATGGGCGCCAGCTCAGCGCCGCTGAACAGAAGCTCAAAGACTTCAAGACCAAGCACCCCGGCTATTCCGGCGCGGCGAATGTCGATTACTACACCCGCGTCAACCAGGCCTCCGACCAACTTTCCCAGATGCAAGGCCAACTCAGCGCCGCCATCGCTGCGCGCAATGCCATCAGCGGACAGCT
>JBAUTC010000464.1:0-4996 GCA_049582025.1 Thiomonas sp. | reverse complement strand
GCCGTCAGGCCGCCTGCTGCGTCGGCTGCTCCTCGGCGATCCAGCGCTCGATCACACGGCGCGCCTGCACACCACCAGCATCGATGTTGAGCTTGAGCAGGTTGCGGTCGGGATGATCGAGCAGATTGCGCTGCTGGCGCTCGAGCATCTCGCGATCCTCCATGAAGATCTTGCCCTGCCCCTCGCGGATGCGCTCGGTCAGTTCCGGATCCGACGCCTTGAAGTTGCGCGCCATGCCCCAGAAGTACCAGTGCGTGGTTTCGGTCTCGGGCGTGATCAGGTCCACCACGATGGCCGACGCCTTGACCTTGGAATCCGCATCGAACCCGCCGTTGCCGGCATACGCCACGCCGACATCGATCATCACGTGACTGGGAGGGAAGAACCGGCAGATCTGCCAACGGTCGCAGGGCGAGTTGTCGTCCAGGTCATTGAAGCGCAGGGCGGCCTTCCAGAATGGCGGCGCCGGCACGTCGGACATGAAGCGGCTGGTGACCACATTGTCGCCATCAACCTTGGTCGTCGGCACCACTTCCTCGATTTCCTGCTGGCCGATGCTGGTGGAATGCACGTAGGTCTCATGGGTGAGATCCATGAGGTTGTCGATCATCAGACGATAGTCGCAGGCGATATTGAACACGCCGCCGCCGTAGGCCCAGTCCGGGCTCTCGGCCCAGAACAGATGGGGAATCCTTGCCGCATCGGCCAGCTCCGGATCGCCTGGCCACACCCAGATGAAACCGTAGCGTTCGACCACCGGAAAATTGCGGATCTTCGGAAAACCCTGCACCCGTTGACAGGGCATGCTGACGGTCTTGCCATCGGGCCCCATCTCCAGTCCGTGATAGCCGCAGACAAGATTGCCATCACGCACGAAGCCCAGAGACAGCGGCGCACCGCGATGCGGGCAGAAGTCCTCCACGGCCGCGACCTTGCCGTCGGCGCTGCGAAAAAAAGCCATGGACTCACCGCAAATCTTCCGGCCCAATGGCTTTTCGGCAAACTCATCCGGCGTGCACGCCACATACCAGGCATTCTTTGCAAACATTGTCGTCCTCCTTCAGGGCAGCCCTCGAAGGCGAGGGGCAGCGGGTTAATTATTGGATCCAAAGTTGACCATATAATTTTCCGCAAGTCAAAATTTTGGGGTTTTTGGATCCAATACAGGCAGATCAGCAACATGAGCCAAGACAGCATTCGCGTCATCACCAGCCTGCGCAAACTGATTCTCGAAGGGCGCTATTTGCCGGGAATGCGCATCGTTGAAATCCCGGTGGCCGAGGAACTGGGCGTCTCGCGCACCCCCGTGCGGCTGGCCTTCCGCACGCTGGAGCAGGAAGGCCTGCTCCAGCGTGCGGGCGCACGCGGCTACGTGGTGCGCAGCTTTTCCGAAGCCGACATCCTCTGCGGCCTGGAGGTGCGCGGCGTACTCGAAGGGCTGGCAGCGCGCCGCCTCGCCGAAAGCGGCATGCCCGAAGCGGTGCAGGCGCAACTGCACCAGTGCATCGAGCAGGGCGCCGAGCTCCTGCGTCCGGGCGTGCTGACCGAGGCCGCCATCGCCGGCTGGAGTGCCATCAACACGGTGTTCCACAACACCATCATCGGCGCGACGGACAGCCGCGCCATCGCCGACGCCATCGCACGCAACAACCACTTGCCCTTCGCTTCGTCGGACTCGATCATCATCGACCGGCAGACGCTGCCAGGCGAATACCAGAAACTGCAGTTCGCGCAGCTCCAGCATCAGCTCATCTTCGACGCGCTGACCCATCGCGAGGGCGCGCGCGCCGAGATGCTCATGCGCGAGCACGCCTATGTCGGCCTTCGCTACGGCAAGCTGTTCGGCCTCGGCATCCCGCATCCCGAGCCATCATCCCCACCGCCGTCCGCGGCGAAGCGGCCCCGCCGCCGTCGCGCAGCTTGACGGGACCACACAATACACAACATCGGAGACAACATCGTGCAAACTTTTGAACTGAACGTCCGCGTCGCGGCAAAACATGTGGAGGCCGAGGGGATCGCCAGCTTTGAGCTCGTCAGTGCCAATGGCGCTCCGCTGCCGCCGTTCACCGCCGGCTCCCACATCGACGTGCAGGTACGCGACGGCCTGGTGCGCCAGTACTCGCTCGCAAACGATCCCGCCGAGACGCACCGGTATCTGATCGGCGTTCTGCGGGAGCCGCAATCGCGCGGCGGCTCTGTCACCATGCACGACAACGTGTCCGTCGGCGACACCCTGCACATCAGCATGCCGAAGAACCATTTCGCGCTCGAACGCGAGGCCCGGCATAGCCTGCTGTTCGCTGGCGGCATCGGCGTCACGCCCATCCTGTGCATGGCCGAGCGCCTGGCCATGCTCGGCGCGGACTTCGACATGCACTACTGCGCGCGCTCACCCGCGCGCGCCGCGTTTGCCGAACGTATTCGTGGCGGCAGTTTTGCCGCACGCGTGCAGTTCCATTTTGACGACGGCGCGTCCGAGCAGAGACTCGACATCGCCGCGGCCCTCGGCCCGGTGACCGAGAACACGCACATCTACATTTGCGGACCCGGTGGATTCATGGACTTTGTGCTCGGTAGTGCCCGCGAGGCCGGATGGCCACAGGCGCAGCTTCACTACGAATACTTTGCCGCGCAGCCGCAGGACACGTCGGGCGACGCCGCGTTCACCGTGAAGCTGGCAAGCTCGGGCAAGGTCGTCGACATTCCCGCGGACAAGTCGGTGGTGCACGCGCTCGCCGATGCGGGCATCGACATTCCAACGTCCTGCGAGCAGGGGGTCTGCGGAACATGCCTGACCCGCATCCTGGGCGGGTGCCCGGACCACCGCGACGCCTATCTCACGCCCGAAGAGCGCGACCGCAATGATCAGTTCCTGCCGTGCTGTTCGCGTGCGAAAACGCCGCAACTGGTGCTCGACCTCTGATTTGTGCAAGACGCTCGGTCCTCTTCTGACGCCAACTTCGGTTGGCGTTTTTTTGGTCTGCGATTCACTGGATGGCGCATGCATAAAGGGTTTCTACTCATATCAGCTTGTGATATCTGCTAGCGCGTCGGCCCCACTACGACACGTCTCTTCTGCTCAACATAATGCGAACAAACAAAGACTGTCGGATACAACAGGACGGCGCAAGCGGCCGGGACCCATCGCTGGGCGACCGCACAAACCTAGAGACTACAGAGGCGCCGGATCAATCCGCGCGTCCTATAACTGAAGGAGACAACATGAAGGTGAAGACTCAACTCGCGGCGCTCTTCGCGGCCGCAACCTGCGCGATCGGCATTCCTGCGGCGCAGGCGGGCAATCTGGAACCGGCCGGCATCAACCTTGGAGGCACCAGCTTCTTTGATGGCTTCGGCGCCACCGAGCCGGGCTTGGCTTACCTTGGCTATTACCAGTACTCCAACCTCAATCACTTCGAGGACAACAGCGGCAACGACTCACCTGCCTTCAAGAGTCCGAAGCTCGAAGCGTTTCTGATGCTCAACCAGCTCGCGTACACGACCAGCCAGACCTTTTTCAACGGCAGCGCCCACCTTGGATTCACCGCCCTGCTGCCCCTGCTGCACTTCAACACAAGCTTCGCCTCTGATTCCCCGGTCAAGCTCGACTCTGCGGATGGATTCGGCGACCTCACTCTCGGCTCCTATCTGCAGTTCAACCCCGTGATGAGCGGCGGCCGACCGGTGTATTCGCAACGGGTGGAAATGGACGTTATCGCGCCCATCGGCCGGTACAGCCCCACGACCGACATCAATCCCGGCGCCCATTTCTGGTCGCTCAATCCCTACTGGGCCGGCACCTGGCTACCCACACCCAAGACCGAGATGAGCTGGCGCCTGAACTATCTCTACAACTTCGCCAATTCCAGCCCGGGTGCGCTCCCCCCCACGGTGACCAAGACCAAGGCCGGCGAGGCCGCCTGGGCCAATTTCACGGCCTCTTACGCCGTGCAGCCCAACCTCAACGTCGGCATCAACGGCTACTACTTCAAGCAGTTCACCAACGACACCTATAACTACACCAACGGCACCACTGACAATGGCTTGCAGTTCGGTGACACGGGCAAGGCCGAATTCTTCGCGATCGGCCCGGGCCTGTTCTGGAAAGCCAGTCCCAAGAACATCTGGGCAGTCAATCTGTATTTCCAGACCAACGCGAAGAACCACACGCGCGGCAATGTGCTCAACATCCACTGGGTGCATCCCTTCTGACGGTCGAGGTCGGCGTCATCCGGATTCACGTCTGAAACACACGGAAACCGCCGATGCGCAAGTCGGCGCCTAGTATGGACTGGAATGCTGCGGCGCCGCGTCCGAACAACAACACAGGAGACCTCAAATGCAACACAATCATTCCCAGAAGAAGGGCAACGCGCCTTCCAATCCGACACGCCGGGAGTTCATCTCCCTCGCTGGCTCCGCCGCCGCCAGCACCCTCGCTCCGTGGTCCATTGACTCCGCGCATGCACAGGGTGCCGTCGCTGGCACCCTCAAGATCGGCTACATCAGCCCGCTGACGGGACCGCTGGCCGGGTTCGGCGAATCCGATCCCTTCGTGCTCGACCTGGTGCGCAAGAAGACCGGGGGCAAGGTCGTGGTCGGCGGCAAGACCTATGCCTTCGAGCTCTTGCAACGGGACACACAGTCGGATCCGTCGCGGGCCAGCCAACTCGCCAAGGACCTCATCAACTCCGACAAGATCGACATGATGCTGACCACCTCCACGCCGGAGACGGTCAATCCCGTGGCCGACGCCTGCGAAGCGGCCGGCATGCCCTGCCTGTCGACCATCGTGCCCTGGGAGTCGTGGTATTTCGGCCGCGGCGCCAAGCCGGGCCAGCCCTCGCCCTTCCACTGGAGCTTCAATTTCTGCTTTGGCACCGAGCAGTTCGCCGAGATGTACATCTCCACGTGGAACCTGATCCCGACGAACAAGAAGGTCGGCGTGCTCTACCCCAACGACGCGGATGGCAACGCCCTGCGCGCCCATCTG
>JBAUTC010000463.1:0-3716 GCA_049582025.1 Thiomonas sp. | reverse complement strand
ATCTCCGACTCGCCTTCAACCACGTCGAACGGCGCGCGGTTGGTTTCGGCCACGCCCGCGATGAAATACACCACAAAGATGGGCAGCAGCGGCAGCCAGTTCCACGACAGAAAGTTCAGCCCCATACCAGCAAATATGCCTTTGGTCTGCCCCATCACGATATCGGTCATGTTCAGGCTGCCCGACACCATGAGCACGATGACCATGGCGAAGCCCATGGCGATTTCGTAGCTCACCATCTGCGCCGATGCACGCATGGCGCCGAGGAACGCGTATTTGGAATTGGACGCCCAGCCGGCAATGATCACCCCGTAGACCTCCAGCGAGGTCAGTGCCAGCAGCAGCAGCAAACCGGCGTTCACGTTCGCCAGCGCCACATCCGGGCCGAAGGGAATCACTGCCCACGCCGCCAGTGCCGGCATGATGGTCATCACCGGGCCCAGCAGGAACAGCCGCTTGTTCGAGCGGAAGGGAATGACGATTTCCTTGAGCAGCAGCTTCAGACCGTCGGCAATCGGCTGCAGCAGACCGAACGGACCAACCCGGTTGGGACCGATACGGATCTGGATCCAGCCGATCAGCTTGCGCTCCCACAGGGTGAGATAGGCGACCGCACCCATCAGCGGAGCGACGATGACGATGATCTTGATCAGATTCCAGACGATCGGCCAGGCAATGGGGCCGAGCAGGGAGAGACCGCCTTGATTGAAGGTTTCGAACATATCAGTGCGCGTAGGACCGCCCCATGTGTGCTGCGGCCCCCTCGGGGAACAGCGGACGTCGTGAGCGTTGGGGTTGTTTCATTTCAGACCTTTTCGACGGCAGGCACGGCTGCGGTTTGCGTCACTTTTTCGAGCTGCACGGCACCACAGGCCCCACCCAGCGGAGCGGCTTCTGTCCAAGCTGCGGCGATGCTCGCCACGTTGTCAGCAAGCGCTTCGTCGTGGCGTGCCGGTAGAACGACGCTCTGGCCGTTTGCGCTCACGCGCACCGCATCACCGCCCTGCAAGCCCAAGCGCTGCCAAAGCGCGGATGAGAGCCCAACCATACGGGCATTGCGGGCATCGCGCGTGCGCTGCAGGCTGGGAGCGCGGCGCACGATGGCGTCACTCGAGTAGATGGGAACGGGAGCAAAGCGCTCAACGTCCTGCATCACCGACACAGGCAGGCTTTGCGGGAAAGGCAGATCCTTGTGCTGCGCCAGTTTGGCGGCAATTTGATCGACTCCGCCCAAGGTGGCCAGCGCTTCGGTGCGCACCTCTGCCGCGCTCTGGAAGTCGAAGCCCTGTAGTTCGAGGAGATTGCCCAACACGCGCAACACCTTCCAACCCGGGCGTGTTTCGCCCAGAGGCTGCACGACCGGATTGAAATTTTGCAAACGCCCTTCGGCGTTGATCAGGCTGCCGGCGGTTTCGGTATAGGGTGCGATCGGCAGCATGACATGGGCATAGCCCTCGGCCGCGTTCACGAAGGGGCTGAAAGAAACGACGAAATCTGCCTGCTCCAGCGCCCTGGTCAGGACCGCCGGGTCTGCGCTGTCATCTTCGGGCTCGACGTCGAACAGCACCATTGCACGCGGCGGCTGCGCCAAGATGCTTCCGACATCACGACCAACGGCCAGGGGCGACACCCCCAGCAACGCTGCGCCAACGGTGTTGCCCGCTGCCGTCAAATCGCCGCACACTGCGCCGGTTTCGCGCGCAATCCACTGGGCCACTGCGCGCAGCTGCGTTGCCTGCGGGTGCTGCACGGCCGCGTTGCCGAGAAACACTGCCTTGTGTTCTCCGGCAAGCAGGCTGGCTGCGATCGCCTTGGCTTCGGTACTGGGCTCCGGAAGGGCCTGCAATGCCCCTGGCACTGCAACGCCCTTGGCTTGCGCGACCGCCACTGCGATGCCGCCGAGATGCAGCACCCATTGGCTCGGGGCAGCAGCAACCCGGGCGTGCATGGGCATGAGCCAGTCGTCATTCGCAACGTGCAGGGTGGAAATTTTTGCACCGGCATTGGCCACATGGCGCACACGTGCGGACAACAGAGGCTGCTCTTTGCGCAAGGTGCTGCCGATGAACAAGGCAGCCTGCAACTGGCCGACATCGGCAATCGGCATCCCCAGCCAGGGAACGCCAGTATCTGCCACGTCGGAAGAAAAGTCGCTTTGACGCAGGCGGGTATCAAGGCTGTTACTGCCCAGACCGGCGAGCAGCTTTTTCAGAAGATGGAGCTCTTCGACCGTACTGGTCGGCGCTGCCAAGGCCGCCAGCGCGTCACCACTGTTCTGCCCCATTGCGTGGCGCAGCCCCTGCACGGTGAAGTCAAGCGCGGTCCGCCAGTCGACTGACCTCCATTGCCCGTTCTCACGGATTTGTGGCGCAGTCAGGCGTTCGGAGCTGTTCAGACCTTCGTAGGCAAAACGGTCTCGATCGGACAGCCAGCACTCATTGACCGCCTCGTTTTCCTGCGGTACGACCCGCATCACACGGTCGCCCTTGACCTGCACGATGAGGTTGGCGCCGACGCTGTCGTGCGGACTGATGGATGCACGGCGCGACAGCTCCCAGGTGCGGGCGCTGTAGCGGAAGGGCTTGCTGGTGAGGGCACCAACCGGGCAGATGTCGATCATATTGCCCGACAGTTCAGAATCCACCGTACTGCCAACGAAGGCCATGATCTCAGCGTGTTCGCCGCGATTGGCCATGCCGAGTTCCATGATGCCCGCGACCTCTTGGCCGAAACGCACGCAGCGTGTGCACTGGATGCAACGGCTCATCTCCTCCATAGCGATGAGCGGGCCGACATCCTTGTGGAAAATGACGCGCTTTTCTTCGGTGTAGCGCGAAGCCGAACCGCCGTAGCCGACTGCCAAATCTTGTAATTGACATTCGCCGCCCTGGTCGCAAATGGGACAGTCCAGCGGATGATTGATGAGCAGAAACTCCATCACCCCCTTCTGGGCCTGCAGCGCGCGCTCGGAATGGGTGCGCACCACCATGCCCTGCGTCACCGGGGTAGCGCAGGCAGGAAGCGGTTTGGGAGCTTTCTCCACGTCAACCAGACACATGCGGCAGTTGGCGGCAATCGTCAGCTTGTGGTGATAGCAAAAATGCGGCACATAAATGCCGAGTTGCGTGGCCGCGTCCATGACCATTGCGCCCTCGGGCGCCTGGACTTTTTGACCGTCGATTTCGAGTTCAACCATGATGAAAGCGTCCTGTGCGGGTCGGGTCAGACGTAGGCCGGCACGAGGCAGGTCTTGTGGGTAATGTGATGCTCGAATTCATTGCGGAAGTGCTTGACGAAAGACTTCACCGGCATGGCCGCGGCATCTCCGAGTGCGCAGATGGTGCGCCCGGCAATGTTGTCGGACACGGAGTTGAGCAGGTCGATGTCTTCCATCCGCCCCTGACCGTTTTCGATGCGGTGCACCACGCGGTAAAGCCAACCCGTGCCTTCACGGCAGGGCGTGCATTGACCACACGATTCGTGCTGATAGAAGTAGGAGAGTCGCATCAGCGACTTGACCATGCAGCGGGTGTCGTTCAGCACGATGACCGCGCCCGAGCCCAGCATGGAACCCGCCTTGGCGATGGAGTCGTAGTCCATGGTGCAGTCCATCATGATGCCGGCAGGCAGCACTGGCGCAGAAGAACCGCCGGGAATCACCGCCTTGAGCTGGCGACCATCGCGCATTCCGCCCGCAAGTTCGAGCAGGGTGGAGA
>JBAUTC010000462.1:0-5156 GCA_049582025.1 Thiomonas sp. | reverse complement strand
CTCGTGCCACCCAACTGTGAGGTTCAAGCTCTGCATGGCCAGCGGCATTGCCAAGATGGGCATCACCGAACTGATCATGGCCGTGTGGCCATGGCTGCTCACCACGCTGGTGTTCCTCGGGATGATCCCCCATATCCCGGCCATCAGCCAAGCCTTCCCGCGGTGGCTGGGCCATGGTGCCCTGATCGGCCCCGCCGTCTCACAGGCTGGTTTGGCTGCGGTGCGGACAGAACCAGCCACTCAGGCGGTTTGTTCTTCGTCAGGTTCGGCGCAGGTCCATTTTTCGCCCATATCCGACGACAGATAGCCGACTAAGCGGAAGTGATCCTGAGTCGTCACGTCCTGGCGGGTGCGGTAGATGGCCACGCCGTATGAGCCGCGTAGTCGGGCATGCTCGGCCCGTGCCAAGGCCTCGACAACAGGCTGTGAACCGATCGCGACCACATAGCTGTGGTGCTCGGCTTCGCCGTGGTGGAAGGCTTGGGCGAAATAAACAAGCTCTTTGGTGGCGTGCATGATGATCTCCCGTGGTTTTGCGGTGCCTCGATTCAACAACGACGCGGCCTCCTGGGTTCAGGAGGCTCTGAGTAACGCATTATCCCCACCCAGGGAGAAGACTGGGTGGGGATGTTGGGAGAATGAAGGGCTTTTTAAACTGCCTGCCCGACGCGTGAGGTCAATCGGCAGATCCTCAAATCGCAAGCCACATGTAGAGGTACAGGCTGTTGCTGCCGCTGGCCCCCTGACTTGTTCCGTTGAGTTTGTTATAGGTCGTGTACTGCAGACCCAGGCGCAAATTCTTCTCGGGGTTCGTCCAGCTCTGGCCGAACGGGTTCCAGTCGAGTTCCCACACCACGCCATTGGTCTGCGCGTTCGAGCCGAGTCCAGTGGTACCCGTTTCGTTGAAGTACTGGATCGTCGCGCCATAGGTGTTCTGGTACCAGTAGGCGGTGTTCAGGTTCAGCATCTTCGCCGTGTCGCTCGGGAACACGCCGGCTGACTGGTCGTAGCTGGCCTTCTCCTGCATGTACAGGCCGTTCACCGTGACGGTGTCGATATTGCCGTTGATGTACTGGTAGGTGCCGTCGATGCCGACGTCCTTGATGGTGTCGTTCCCCGAGCCGCCGGTGATGGTCGGCTGCTTGATGTTCATGCCGAGCACGCCTCCCTCATAGGTGCTGTTGCCGATGGTCGTCGAGTAGTTGGCACGGAAGTAGGGGGCATATCCGCTGATCAGCCAGGCGCCGGCACCGCGAATTGCGGTGTTGAACTGGGACGACAGACTGTGATAGGCACCGCCTTCGATGTACCAGTGGTTGTCGATCAGCGTGTAGGCCGTGGTTCCGAGAACACCTGAACCCAGGTTGGCCATCGCCGGTGAGAACGGAATCCCGCCGCTGATCGGACTACCCATGAAGCCGTACTGCCAGGCGGGAACGGTGTTCCAGACGTCAGACACGGTCGGATTGTTGTTCAACGACACGCCGAAAATGCCATTCGTACTGCCGAAGTTGTACGTATGGGCGTAGCGGATGTCGGTGTTGTCCCAAGAGACAGTGGCAGGTGAGTCGGATTCCGAATAAGTGGCCTGTCCAAACACGCCAATGTGGTCGGTCACCCGCCCGGCGAGAAAAATGGATGCCTGTTGCAATGCGATGAAGTTGTCGTTTCCATGCATCCCGTTATAGAAGGGTTGCTGATCGTCAGTGGTGTGCGTGAAGGACGACACCAGCATCGCAGACAGTGGAATATGTGATTTGCCGTTACTCAGCGTGTAGCCGCTGAGCTTGAAGGCGCGACCGAAGGGCGTGAGCTGCGGTCCGAAACCGCCGACGTGACAGGCGATGCAGTCCTGCCCGGTCTGCCGGGCAAACGCCGGCACCGCCTGAGCGGGCGCTGCCCACCACAGACAGGCCATCAGACTCGCGAGAAGGGTGAGGCCGAACCTCAGGCTGATCGCAAGATTGCGCAATCTTGTGATGACCTGAGACCGCAATAACTGGAATGAACGCAATGCAATGGACATGATGACCTCCGTGTTGTTCCTTCCAGTTGCTGCGACAAATTGGCGCACATCATGAAAGGGGTTTTGTCATGCCTGCATTCTGTGCCGTTCCTCATTTTTGAGGCTTGATGCACGTCAAATACATAGAAAAACATGAATGTAATGGAACGTAACTTGCAGTCTTGAATATTGATATGTGTCAAGTAGGCAGGTCGTTGATTCTGTCGATATAGGCCTGCATTGCCTCCGTTCGAGGTATGCCTTTGCATCCCGCCCAAGCATCCCATTTGGCGCGGGCGACAAAGTCTGTCATGCCGGGGCGATCGCCCCTGGCGTCGCCCGCGCAGCCTTGTTTGTACAGACCATAGAGTTCAAGCAGGGTTAAATTGTCCGGGCGGACGGTGAGGGTTTTGGAGTGGGCGACGGCCGCGTCGAAGGCGGCTTGCAGGTCAGCTGGGATGGTGGTGTCTGGCATGTGAAAAGCACGGTCGTTCGGAAATTCGCATCATACGGGGCGGTACCGGGTCATTCGCGCGCCAGCCGTTTAAGCTGATCCTCATTCTGCGCCGCTAAGCTGCGGCCTCGTTAAGCACAATGCCACAGCCTTTGGCTGTTCCAGGAGCCGTTTGTCAAATGCAGCCTCAAGCCTCTGCGCAGTCGTATCGTTTCGCGTTCAAGCATTTCTACGCGTTGGCCAAACCCTATCTGGTGTCGGAGGAAAAGAAGAGGGGCTGGGCCCTGCTATTGCTGGTGCTGGCCATGAACCTTGCACTGGTCTGGGTAAATGTGAAGCTCACGCAGTGGAATGGCGAATTTTTCAACGCACTGCAGGCCAAGAACTTTGGCGCATTCAAGGAGTTGCTGCTGGTGTTCACCGGCTATGCATTTCTCTACATCGCGCTGGCGGTGTATTCACAGTATTTTCTGCAGATGCTGCAGATCAGCTGGCGGCGCTGGATGACCGAAGTGTTCCTCAAGGACTGGCTGGCTGGCGGTACGCACTACCGCATGTCGTTGCGGCAGGGCAACACCGACAATCCGGATCAGCGCATCGCCGATGACATTGGTGGTTTCATCAACGGCAGCCTCAATCTGTTCTTCGGCTTCGTCTCTTCGCTGGTCACGCTGTTTTCATTTCTGATCATGCTGTGGATGCTGTCGGGCGCGATCACCTTGTTCGGTGTGACCATCCCCGGCTACATGGTGTGGGTGGCCATTCTGTATGCCGGGGTGGGGAGCGTATTTGCGCACTGGGTGGGCAAGCCGCTGATCCGGCTGAATTTCAACCAGCAGCGCTACGAGGCCGATTTCCGTTTTGGCCTGGCGCGTACCCGCGAGCATGACGAAGGCATTGCGCTCTACAACGGCGAGCAGCGTGAACTGGCCGGGCATCGGGATCGATTCTCCAACGTTTGGGGCAACTGGTGGGGCATCATGAAACGGCAAAAGCTGTTCACCTGGTACACCGCGTTCTACAGCCAACTGGCCATCATCTTCCCCATTCTGGTGGCGGCGCCGCGGTACTTCGCCGGGCAGATTCAACTCGGCGGTTTGACGCAGACCTCGCAGGCCTTCGGACAAGTGCAGGGTGCGCTGTCGTGGTTCATCGGTGCGTACACCAGCATTGCCGACTGGCGCGCCACGGTCGAGCGTCTGCAGACTTTCGTGGATGCCATACACAACGCGAAGCATCACCCGCACCCGCCGACCACGCCCCCGGCATCTCCGGGCGTGGTGCCGCTGCTGGACCGGTGCGAATCTGTCGCATTGGGTGACCTGCTGCTGCTGGCGCCGGACGGGCGGCCTCTGCTGCAGTGCGCTGGCGAACACATCAGCCGCGGCGAGCACACGCTGTTCACCGGGCCCTCGGGAAGCGGCAAGAGCACTCTGGTGCGCTGGCTGGCTGGAATCTGGCCCTATGCGCTGCACGCCGAGCATGCCCATGCGCCCGCAGGCCGAACCCTGTTTTTGCCGCAGAAGCCGTATCTGCCCCTCGGCACGCTCCAACAGGCGCTGACTTATCCGCTCAGTCCGGACCAGTTCAGCGCCCAGCAGATCAGCGAAGCGCTGCAACTCGCGCGCGTGCCCTATCTGGACGTCGCGCTCGATCAGACCGATACGTGGATGCAGCGCCTCTCTCCAGGCGAGCAGCAGCGGCTGGCCGTTGCCCGCGCCTTGCTGATCGCGCCCGACTGGTTGTTCATGGACGAAGCCACCAGCGCGCTCGATGCGCCCACCGAGCGCGCGATGTATGCGCTGCTGCTGCAGCGCCTGCCCGGCACCACTCTTGTGAGCGTGGCACACCGCGCCGGGGTGATTGACTTCCATAAACAGATCTTTGCCATCGACGCTGTCGCTGATGGCCAAGGCCCGGTGCGCATGGAACGGCGCGATGCCGACAGCGCACGCAAGGCGGCGCTGGTGGACGATACACTGCCCGGCGCTCCAGCTGTTGCATCCTGAGCGCCGGGCGATGCTGCTCTCCGATGATTTCCCGGCTGCCGGGTTCGATCAGCCCTTCGCGTTGCTGCTGGGATGCCACGCACGCATCGCGCGCATGGATGGCCTGCTGCTGCGGCTGATCGATCATGTGGCACAGCACGGTGCAGACGTCGAGGCGCAGCGGGCGGCGACCAAGGTGATGCGGTATTTCGACCTTGCCGCGCCCCTGCACCATGAGGACGAAGAGCGTCATGTGTTTGCGCTGCTGCGCCGTCAGGGCGACGAGGAATATGCGACCAAACTTGACAGCCTCGAAGCCGATCACCGCGCGCTGGCCGCGCTGTGATCGGAGCTTCGCGTCTGGCTGCACCAAGTCCACGCGGGGAATGCGCAAGCAGTTGACGCGCGCCTCGCCGGAGCGGCACAGCGCTTCAGTGCGATCCATGCCGCGCATATCGCGGTCGAAAACGACCACATCTTTCCGGCGGCCCAGGCGCGGATGGACGATGCGCAACTGGCTGCGATGGGGCAGGACATGGCCGTGCGCCGCGGTGTGCGCTGGCCGATTGTCTGAAGCGTTGGGTCAGCCGACCCGCGGCACCATCGCAATTCCGCTGAACATCAGGGTCAGGCTGGCCGATTCACGCATGTCGCTGAATGTGACGATGGCAAACAGCGTGCGCACCGCTGGCTGAAGGTGGTGAAGGAC
>JBAUTC010000461.1:0-8446 GCA_049582025.1 Thiomonas sp. | reverse complement strand
GGCCTGTCCGGCACCGGTGCCGCTCAGCGGCGAACGGGGCAGAAAGAACCCGCGTTGTCCCTCGACAATGGCGCGCATGCCCTGGAAAGCGGCAAGGTGCGGTTGCATGGTTTCGGGTATCCACCCCAACGCCGCGCCGTGCTCCCAGGGCAGGGTGGGCAGCAGCGGTTGCTGCGTCACCGTTTCCCAGAAGGTGCGCAAGGCGGTGGCGCGCTGGCCCGGTGCGTTGCCCGCGACCAATGCCGCGTTGATGGCACCGATGGAGATGCCGGCCACCCAGTGCGGATGCACGCCGCAGCCTTCAAGCGCCTCCACCACGCCGCACTGGTAGGCGCCGAGTGCGCCACCTCCTTGCAGCACCAGAGCGATGCGGTCGTACTGTCGCACTTCCGCCAGTATCGCATCGGCGCGGCAGGAGGGAATGGCTGCAACAGGCGGTTTGTTGCTGGATGCGCGCGGGGCGCGGCGGGCGGTGGCGGCCGACATGGTGGGCGCCATTAATTCATGCACCAGCCGTGGCTGGCGATGATGGACTGGCCAGTCAGTGCGGCCGTGGGGAACGCCGCCAGAAACAGCGCGAGGTTGGCGATGTCGGCCGTGGTGGTGAATTCGCCGTCCACGGTGTCCTTGAGCATCACGTTCTTGATCACGTCCGCCTCGCTGATGTTCAATTCCCTGGCCTGCTCGGGGATCTGCTTGTCCACCAGCGGAGTGCGCACGAAGCCAGGGCAGATCACGTGGGAGCGCACGCCCTTGGCACCGCCCTCCTTGGCCAGTACCCGCGCCAGCCCCAGCAGTCCGTGCTTGGCGGTGACATAGGCGCTCTTGAGCTTGGAGGCCTCGTGCGAATGCACCGAGCCCATGTAGATGACCACGCCGCCCTTTTTGGCATACATGCCGGGCAGCACCGCCTTGGTGGTGAGAAAGGCGCCGTCGAGGTGGATGGCGAGCATCTTCTTCCAGTCGGCGAAGGCGTAGCTCTCGATGGGGTTCACAATCTGGATGCCGGCGTTGGACACCAGAATGTCCACTGGCCCGAAGGCTTTGGCCACCGCCTCACAGCCTGCGTTCACCTGTGCCTCGTCGGTCACGTTCATCGCCACGCCCATGGCTTTGCCGCCAGCCTTGTTGATGGCCTCGGCCACTGCGTTGGCTGCGTCCAGGTTCAGGTCGGCAATCGCGACTTTCGCGCCGGCCTTGGCGTAGGTTTCGGCGATCTCCTTGCCGATGCCGCTGGCGGCTCCGGTGACTATGGCGGTTTTGTCCTTGAGGCTGAGTTGCATGGTCATATGGCTCTCCAGTTGGAAAAAGGGGGTAGCAATGCGATTGAACCGGAATTGCTGCGCTGCGGAAATTGTTGTGCGCTAGTCTATAAAGAACATGGTCGGCAGGTCTTAACCCGGACTGAAAGGGGCGGCCCTGCAACTGGCCTGTCCTTCTTCGCCGTGCGTGCGCTGGCGCATTGTCCGAGTTGTCGCAGAGACCAACCGCCCGACCGACTTGACTTGCGCCAGGAGGCACTTGTCAGGGGGCGGCGGCATCACGCAGCCAGGTCTGCGTGCGGCCGAAGATCGACAATCCGATATAGCCACGCACGTTGAGCTTGGCGCCGTCGTCTTCGAGGTGGGCCTTGCAGCTGTATACATGGCCGCTTTCCGGATCGACGATGCGCCCGCCGCCATAGCTGCCATCCGCCTCAAGGTGCAGTCCGGTGAGGATGGTCATGCCCAGAATGGGTTGATCTTTCAGCGCGCCATCGCACTTGTTGCAGGTCTTGCTGGCATTTGGTTGGTGATCCAGGATCTTGATGATGGTGCCGCTATACATACCGTTGGCCTGCGTGCTGATCTGGATCAGGACCTTGGGTCGGTGTGTGTGGTCGTCGATGGTCTTCCAGGTTCCCACGATGCCTTGCGCCTGCGCCCATGCGCCCGCCGTCGTCAGCGCGAGCATGGCGCCCAGCAGCAGCTTCGTCAATGCGTCGCTGATTGGGTGTTGAATAAATGGCATGGCAATTCTGAACATGGGTGGCTCTTTGGTGGGCATGCAAATTGGCGTCTGGAACAGTAGCAAAAATGCGTTGAATGCCAGTGTGCGAATTTGCTTGACCTGATCGAAACCACGGCTCAGCCTGCCGCCGGCGCCCCGGTCGGTGCAA
Source organism: Thiomonas sp. (assembly GCA_049582025.1). Classification (GTDB taxonomy): domain Bacteria; phylum Pseudomonadota; class Gammaproteobacteria; order Burkholderiales; family Burkholderiaceae_C; genus Thiomonas. Next base: position 6,288 of record JBAUTC010000461.1, on the reverse strand, counting down.
ACGCTACCCGTACCCGCAGGCCGCCCAGGGGGGCGGTGTCGAGTTCGATTTTGGCGCCGCAGCGTTCGGCCACGCTGCGCACGATGGCCAGGCCCAGGCCGCTGCCCCCAGCAGGGGCGTTTTCGCGGCGATAGAAGCGGTCGAACACGCGGTCACGGTCTTCGGGTGGAATACCGGGCCCGGAGTCGTCCACTTCGAGCACGGCCATGCGTTGCGGCGGGGCCGCGGCCGGTGTGCCGTCAGCCGACGCAACCCTGGGCGGGGCGGGCATCATCTCGTAGCGCACCCGCACATCCACCCGCCCGCCTGCCGGGGTGTAGCGCAGGGCGTTGTCCACGAGGTTGCGCACCAGGATGCGCAGGCCGCCGGCGGGGGCGAGCACGGTGCAGTCTTCGGCGTCTTCCAGACCTGCGTCCACGCCGCGGATCTGCGCCAGTTCGGCGGTATCCGAAAGGACCATGCGCGCGATGTCGAGCAGGCTGACTGGGCCGGTTGCATCTTCGGCGCCGGATTCGTTGCGGGCGAGCTGCAGCAGTTGTTCGACCAGATGGCTGGCGCGGTCGATGCCGCTCTCCAGTCGGGACAGCGCCACGCCGCGTTGGTTGTCGTCGTGTGCGCGACCCAGCATCTGCACTTGCACCTTGAGCGCAGCCAGGGGGGAGCGCAATTCGTGCGCGGCGTCGGCGACGAACATGCGCTGGGTGTCGAAGGCTTGCCGGGTACGGGCGAACAAGTCGTTCATTGCACGTACCACGGGCCGCATTTCGCTAACCACGGGGTGGGGGTCGAGCGGGTCGAAACTGGTCGCGGCGCGGTTTTCCAGTTCGAGCGACAAGTCGCTGAGTGGTCGCAGTGAGCGCCGCACCACCCAGGCCACGGCGAGCAGCAGCAGCGGGGCGATCACGGCCATCGGCCAGATGGACCGCAGTGCAAAGCCCAGCGCCAGGGCCTGCCGCGTGACGGTACTCTGCCCTACCTGGATGGTGCGGCCGCCGGCCTGCATGGAATACACCCGCCACTGCTCGCCGCCCACCTGCACGTTGGTGTAGCCGAGCACGGCCTGGCTGGGCAGGTCGCTGCGCGGACGAGAAACATAGATGCGCTTGCCGTCTGGCGCCCAGACCTGCACGACGTAATCGACATCGTTGCCGGCGCTGACATTCGGGCCGAAGCCCGGCAGGCCCATGTCGCCGGTGGCCAGCGACAGCGCAAGTTGCTGCAGGTGGTAGTCGAACACCGCATCGGCCTCGTTCATGGCATTGCGGAAGACGGCAACGGCCTGCATCAGCGCGGCGAGGGTGACGGCCACCGACAGTAGCAGCAGCAGCCGGGCACGCAGCGATTTCACGTGTTGCCTCCGTCACCGTCCTTGCGTGGTGTGGCGGCTGCGGGCTCCTTGGCGATCATGTAGCCCATGCCGCGGATGTTGCGGATGAGATCGGCACCGAGTTTTTTGCGCAGGCTGTGTACATACACCTCCACTGCGTTGCTCGAAATTTCGTCCTTCCAGCTGTAGAGCTTTTCTTCAAGCTGGGGGCGCGACAGGATCATGCCGGGACGGGCGACCAGGGCTTCGAGGACGGCCCATTCGCGTTGCGACAGCGCCACGGGCTCGCCATCGAGCAGCGCCTCGTGCGTGGCGGGGTTGAGGCTGATGCGGCCATAGCTGAATACCGGCTCGGCGCGCCCTGCAGCACGGCGCAGCAGGGCGCGGATACGGGCGGAAAGCTCGTTGAGGTCGTAGGGCTTGAGCACATAGTCGTCGGCTCCGGCGTCGAGCCCGGCGATGCGCGCGGATACGGCGTCGCGCGCGGTGGCAATGAGTACCGGCATGCCTTGGCGCCGCGCACGCAGTGCCTTGAGCACGGCGACGCCGTCCATTTTTGGGAGGCCGAGATCGAGTAGAACGAGGTCGTACTGTTCGGTGCGCAGCGCGGTGTCTGCCATCGCGCCGTCACGTACCCAGTCCACTGCATAACCTTCGCCGCGCAGGGCGTCGAGCACGCTTTCGCCGATCATCACATCGTCTTCAACCAGGAGCAGGCGCATGGGGCTGGGTTTGCAAACCAATACACATTGGACTGTAGCGGCAGGCGCTTAGACTGCGCTTAACGCACTTCAATCATTCAATAACAAGAAGATTCCGCGCATGTACGCCACTCCCGAACAGCCCGCAAACCGTCTCCCGCGCACCGTCTGGCTGCTCGGTCTGGTCAGCCTGTTCATGGATATGTCGTCCGAGCTGATCCATGCCCTGCTGCCGGTGTACATGACCACGGTGCTTGGCCTGAGTGTGCTCAGCGTTGGTGCGGTGGAAGGCATTGCCGAGGCCACGGCGTCGATGCTCAAGGTGGTCTCTGGCGTGTGGTCGGACCGCATCGGTTCGCGCAAATGGCTGGCGGTCGCGGGTTACGGGCTTTCGGCGCTGACCAAGCCGCTGTTTCCGCTGGCATCCGGCGCGGGCGCGGTGATCGCTGCACGCTTCATTGACCGCATCGGCAAGGGCATCCGCGGCGCACCGCGCGATGCGCTGGTGGCCGACGCTACACCGCCGGCGTTGCGCAACGCGGCATATGGACTGCGGCAAAGTCTGGATACGGTGGGCGCGGTGCTCGGACCGCTGGCGGCCGTCGGCCTGCTGGCGCTCTATGCCGACAACCTGCGGCTGGTTCTGTGGTTCGGGGTGTTCCCGGCAGTGATCGCGGTCGCCATCCTGGCGTTCGGCGTACGTGAGCCACGGCGCGACAAGGCGGCGTTTGCCACTGCGCAATCGGGCACGAAGCGGATGGACTGGACTGCCGCGCGCCAACTCCCGGCGACCTTCTGGCAAGTTGTGGGGCTGGCGGCCCTGTTCACCGTGGCGCGGCTGACCGAGGCGTTTCTGGTGCTGCGCGGAGACCAGATCGGCGTGTCAGTGGCCTGGATCGCCCTCGTCACGCTGGTTCTCTCGCTGGCCTATGCACTGTCGGCTTATCCGGTGGGGCTGCTGGCCGTGCGCTGGGGACGCAAGCGCCTGTTCGGACTGGGACTGGTTGCGCTGACGGCGTCCATGCTCCTGCTTGGCGGGGTGTTGCCGCTGGGCATGACCGGGTTCTGGACTGGGGTTGCTCTTTGGGGCTTGCACATGGGGCTCACGCAAGGATTACTCTCCGCATCCGTGGCCGATGCCGCGCCGCCAGCCTTGCGCGGCACGGCCTTCGGCCTGTATCACCTGACCATCGGTTTCATGCAGCTGCTCGCCGCCATCGGTGCCGGCTGGCTGTGGCAGACCATCGGCTCCGGCCCCCTTTTCACCCTGGCCGCAGCATTGGCTCTACTGTGCCTGCCCGCGCTGTGGCTGCTGGTGCATGAACAATCCAACCCACTCTAGAAAAGGACGAGACATGACGACAACCCATGCCATTCGATTTGATCAACACGGCGGCCCCGAGGTGCTGCAATGGCGCGCGCAAGAGGTCGGCGAGCCCGGTCCGGGGCAGGTGTTGGTGCGGCAGGAAGCGGTGGGGCTGAACTTCATCGACGTGTATCACCGCACAGGCCTCTACCCGCAGCCGCTGCCGGGCAGCTTGGGCGGTGAGGCCGCGGGGGTGATCGAGGCTGTCGGTCCCGGGGTGGACGGTTTTGCAGTTGGCGACCGCGTGGGCTACTGCACGGGCGCCCCCGGCGCGTATGCGCAGCGCCGAGTGGTGCCGGTGGCGCCGCTGATCAAGCTGCCCGATGACATCGCCTTCGACGTGGCCGCCGCCAGCATGCTCAAGGGCCTGACGGCGTATTACCTGCTGCACCGTACCAAGGCGCTGCGCGCCGGCGACGTCGCGCTGTTCCATGCTGCAGCAGGCGGGGTGGGGCTGATCGCCGGGCAGATGGCGCGGGCGCTGGGTATCACGCTCATCGGCACCGCTGGTACGCCACAGAAATGCGGGCTGGCTCTGGACAACGGCTACGCCCATGCCATCGACTACGCCAAGGACGACTTTGTCGCCCGCGTGAAAGCACTCACCAACGGGCGCGGTGTGCCGGTGGTTTACGACTCGATCGGCCGCGATACCTGGGAGCGCTCGCTCGCCTGCCTGCAGCCCTTCGGCTTGATGGTGAGCTTCGGCAACGCCTCCGGTGCGGTGCCGCCGATCAAGCTCACCGACTTGGCCGCAGGTGGTTCGCTTTATGTCACCCGGCCCACGCTTGGCACGCATATGGCCGACCCCGTGGTCAAGCAGCAGATGGCCAACGACCTGTTTGCCATGCTGCGCAGCGGCAAGGTGACGATTCACATTAATCAGCGTTATCCGCTGGCCGACGCCGCGCAGGCGCACCGCGACCTTGAATCCCGCAAGACCATCGGCTCCACCGTACTGATGCCGTAAGGCGGCTGCGGCATGCGACAGATTGCCGCAGCGCGGGGGAATGCGGTGTCTGCTGCGCGAGGCTGCTTCCTAGAATGGCCGCCATGCCGCTGTCTTCTCGCTTCCCGCACCTGACCCTGAGCGGGGGCGGGGCGTCCGCTCCCCTGCCCGCCGTCACCCTGCATCGATTGCTCGCGGCGCGGGTAGTGCTGTTGCTGGCCGAGTTGGCGGTGCTGCCCTGGGCGCACAATGCGCTGGACATCACCTGGCCCGTTCACCGCGTGCTCGGGCTGATCGCGTTTCAGGCGGGGCTGGCGGTACTGTTGTGGTGGCAGATCCGCGGCGCGCGCGAACTGGGCATCAACGGTGGCTTTGCGCATCTGCTGGCGGATGCCTTCATCCTCGCGCTGCTGGTGTACTGGAGCGGTGGCGAGGTCAATCCCATCATTTCCCTGCTGCTCATTCCGCTCATCCTCTGCGCAGTCGCCTTTCCATGGATCTACGGCTGGACGATGACGGCCGTGGTTATCGGTCTGTATTCGCTGCTGACGTTTTTGCCCGTGCCGCGCAGCGAGTCCTGCGGAGTCGGTCCGGGCGCGCTTGACGAACACCTGCTGGGCATGTGGGGCAATTTTTTGATTACCGCGCTGCTGGTTGCTGCCGTGGTGGCGCGCCTGGCCGGTGCCCTGCGCGAGCGCGAAGTCGAACTGGCCCGCAGTCGCGAGGCGGCGCTACGCGATCAACATTTGTTCGCCCTGGGCATGCAGGCGGCGGCTGCCGCACACGAACTTGCCACTCCGGTGGCGACACTTGCGATGACAGTGGACGATCTCCAGTCCGATTTCGCGGGCGATGACGAGCTCGGCCCCGAACTGCAGCGCATGCAGGCGCAGGTCACGCAGATCCGCACCGTGCTCGGGCGCATCACTGCGGCTGCAGGCGCCGCGCGCGAACGCGGCGGCCAGACCGAAACGCTGTCGCACTGGCTGGAGCAGACGCTCGAACACTGGCACCTCATGCGCCCGCAGTCGCAAGCACCGCTGCGCCTGCGCGGCGTTGGTGAGCCGCCGCTGCTGCGGGTGGAAGCCGGTCTGAGTGCCGCATTGGTGAGCCTGCTGAACAACGCGGCAGACGCCAGCCCGGATGCCGTCGAAGTCGAGGCCGACTGGGATGCCACCCAGTTGCGCGTGCACGTACTCGACCGCGGCCCCGGCCTCTCAGACGACCGCCTGGTCCGCGCCGGGTACGACTTTGTCAGCACCAAGGGCGAAACCCGCGGACTCGGTCTGGCGCTGGCGCGCGTAGGCATCGAGCGTCTGGGCGGCACGCTCACCGTGACCCGGCGCGACGGCGGCGGCCTACGCGCCACCCTGCAATGGCCCCGTCCTCTCATTTCATCCACCTGAACGGCAACCTCATGAATCTCTTGCTGGTTGAAGACAACGCCGCGCTGGCTGCGGCCACGCGTAATTCCTTGGAACGGCGCGGCATCACGGTCTGGCACGCCGACTCGGCGCTCGCCGCGCGTGCGCTCATCGGCACAGTCCCATTCGATTCCGCCGTGCTCGACCTGCGCCTGCCCGGCGACAGCGGCCTCACCCTCATTGCCCCGTTACGCGCCGCGTATCCCGATCTGCGCATCCTGCTGCTCACCGGCTACGCCAGTATCGCCACGGCAGTGGACGCCATCAAGCTCGGCGCGACCAACTACCTGCCCAAGCCGGCCACGGTGAGTGAGATCCTCGCCGCTCTCGACCAGGACGCCCCCGAGGCCAATCGTGCCGTGGCCGCCAACCCGTTGCCGGTCGATCGGCTGGAGTGGGAGCACATCCAGAAGGTGCTGGCCGAGCACGACGGCAACGTCTCCGCCACCGCCCGCGCCCTGCAAATGCACCGCCGCACCCTGCAGCGCAAACTGCTCAAACATCCGGTGCGCGAAGCGCCG
>JBAUTC010000460.1:0-1579 GCA_049582025.1 Thiomonas sp. | reverse complement strand
TGGCCGGGATCAGCAGCTGAAGCAGTTCCACCGTGCCCAGCACCAGCGCCACCAGCACCGACAACAGCGTGGTGCTGATGTTGTAGAAAATCCGCCGCAGCGGGTTGGCCAGCGCCCAGCCGTAGGCCTTGGTCATCAGCACGCCGTCGGTGGTGTCCATTGCCGACATGCCTGCGGTGAACAGAATGGGCAGCGACAGCACGGCCAGCACTGGCAGGTTGCCGGTGGCAGCGCCGGCCGTCATGGCCAGAAGACCGATTTCCGAGGCGGTATCGAACCCCAGGCCAAACAGGAAACCCACCGGGTACATCTGCCAGCTGTGCTTGATGAGACGCCGCAGTCGGCCACCGAACAGGCGGTTGAACAGGCCGCGTTTGGCCAGCAGGGTGTCAACGTGATGGTGGTCATGGGTTCCGCGCCGGGCGCCGCTCCAGACTTTGAGTAGGTCGAGCAGGATCATCAGGTTGAGCACTCCGATGAGCACGAGAAAGGTGCCCGACACTCCGGTGCCGATGAGTCCGCCCACGTGCTGCATGCCCGGCATGTGGGTCTTCACCGCCGTCACCATGAATGCGGTGAACAGCGCAAGCAGGAAGACCACGCTCGAGTGGCCCAGGGAAAAAAAGAAACCGACCCCCAGGGGCTTGCGTCCCTCCTGCACGAGCAGCCGCACCGTGTCGTCGACCGCGGCAATGTGGTCGGCGTCAAAGGCATGCCGCAGGCCGAAGAGGTAGGCCGTCAGCCCCAGTCCGATCATCGCCGGGTAGCGCGCCGCGTAATACAGGTACAGCCCCCAGCCGGCGATGTGCAGAACGACGATGACACCGTAGTAGCCGGCAAGCTGCGCCCATTCCGAACGGTCGAAACGCCAGACGCGCACGTCATGGGGCTGCGCCTGGCGCGCCAGAACTGCGCCTGTCTCGTTGCTCACGTCACTGCTCCCCGGTCAACATCCGTCGTGCCGACAGTCGGCGCCTGTTTCTGCGTCCAGCCACGATGCCACGATTAGAACTCGTCACCCTTCACGTGGCGGCTGTCCTTGAAGGTTCGCCAGCCGCTGATCATGGAACTGACGATGGACTGGCGCGACATGATGTCCTCGCGGATGGCCACATAGATGTGCACGAGGATAAAGCAGACCAGGTACCACATCGCAAGATGGTGCCAGGTGCGCACGTCCTGCGGCTGGCCAAACAGCGGCGTGATCCACGAAGAGAACCAGTCGTATTGCCACGAGCCTGCCTGAGTCCCCTCGCCCAACAGCGCAAGGCCAGGATGGCCGGCGGGTTGTGACCGGGCGCGGGCGACAGCCGAGGCACCGGCTCGGCGCCCTGTACGGCTGCGCGACCGCCCTGCCCTCCATTGAACTGGCGACGCTCACCAGCGCATCCCGCACTACCGTATCCTGGCCCCCACCGAATGGAATTCCCATCCGCAGGGCTTGGCCGCGCTGTTGCTCAGCGGCATCGGGCCCGGTACGCTGGAAGCCGTGCAGAAACAGGCGCGACTGGTGGTCCAGGCCATCGACCCCTGCGTGCTGTCCACCCTGAAGTTCACCACACCGCAAGCCGCGCCGGAG
>JBAUTC010000459.1:0-2659 GCA_049582025.1 Thiomonas sp. | reverse complement strand
TCGCTGGAGCAGCATGCGCTGAGCAAAACCGCCAAGGATCTGGGCAGCGCAGCCGTGCTGCTGACCTTGCTGCTGTGCGTGCTGATCTGGGGCGCAGTGTTGCTGTCGCGCTGGGTTTGACCGCCTGTGCGGCGCGCTTCTGGCCGCGTGCTTAAGATGCGTCGATCGCCTGACTGGACGCCGCATGGATACTGCCACCGCCCCCTTGCAACGCATTGCACGCATCTTCGAACAACTACGCGCCGATCAACTTGATGCGCTCGCGCAGGTCTATGCGCCGCAAGCCACCTTCCAGGACCCGTTCAACCGCGTGCAGGGTTTGCCCGCCATCACCCGGCAGTTTGCGCACATGTACGCCAAGCTGCATGCGCCGCGCTTCGTGGTGCATGAAGTCAGCACACAGGGCGACATCGGCTGGATGACCTGGGACTTCCACTTCGCGCTACGTTCCGGGGCGCGTGCGCAGTGCATCCCCGGCGCGACGCGCTTCGTGCTCGACGCGCAAGGGCTGGCCCAGGACCACCGCGATTACTGGGATGCGTGCGATTTCTACGCCACCTTGCCGGTGCTCGGCGCCGTGGTGCGCTGGCTGAAAAAAGCCGCGGCAGCAGGCTGAGACGCGCAAGCAAACGCAGGGCTAGTCGAGCCAGCCCTTTTTGCGGAAGTACCAGAATGGAGCAATGACCGAGACCACCATTAACACCAGGGCGAACGGGTAGCCGAAGGACCAGGTCAATTCAGGCATGGCCCGGAAGTTCATGCCGTAGATGCTGGCGATCAATGTGGGTGGCAGCATGGCCACCGAAGCGACCGAGAAAATCTTGATCACCTTGTTCTGATTGATGTTGATGAATCCAACCGTGGCGTCCATCAGGAAGTTGATCTTGTCGAACAGGAAGGCTGTGTGGCCGTCGAGCGAGTCAAGATCGCGCAGGATCTGCCGCGCCTCCTGCGACTGATCGGCGTTGAGGTGGCGGCTGCGTAGCAGAAAGCTCAGCGCACGGCGCGTGTCCATCACATTGCGGCGGATGCGCCCATTGAGGTCCTCCTGCTGGGCAATGCCAGTTAGCGCCTCGGAGGCGTCCTGGTCGCTGGGGTGGGGCTTGAGGATGCGCGCACCGATGGATTCGAGGTCGTCGTAAATGCCTTCGAGCGTGTCGGCGGAGTACTCGGCGTCGGTGAGGTAGAGCGCGAGCAGGACGTCGGTGGCATCTTCAATCAGCCCCGGCATGCGCCGCGCCCGCAGCCGCAGCAGGCGGAACACCGTGAGGTCGTGGGTGTGGATGGAAAACAGCACGCTGCCATGGATGATGAATGCAACGCGCTCGTTGCGCGGACGCTCTTCGTCGCTGATGAGGAAGTCAGAGCGGAGGTGGAGCTGATGCTCGTCTTCTTCCTCGTAGAAGCGGGCGGACTCTTCCAGATCCTGGTCGAGCACGTCGGCGGGAATCGTCAGGCCGAAACGGGCCTCGACCCAGCCAAGCTCACGCGGTTCGGCAGATTCCAGATCGACCCAGACCGGTTGCAGGCTGGCCAGCGCCTGTGGGTCGTCGACCTCCTGCTGCACCAGGCGGCCATTCTTGAGAGTGAAGACGTTGAGCATAGGGCTGCATTATGCGCAATGCGTCTGAGCCCCGGGCTCCAGACAGAAGAACGCAGCGATGGCTTCGCGCTGCGCCTGCTCCCGGCCGTGGCTGCGGCATAAGAACCACCGCATCGCTACAAATCAAAGGCGAAAGGCGCCTCAGCGCACGAAGCGGTACACGCCGTCCTGTTCCAGGCGGCGCAGTTGGCCGTCGTACCAGAGCTTGTGCAGATGGGCGATGGACTCGCCCATGGCGAAGGTCATCTGGTGGATGTCGAGCGGGCGCTTGAACAGCACCGGCAGCAGATCGGCCGCGGTCTGCGGGGTGGCGCAAGCCGCGATCACTTCGGCCAGCCGCTCGACGTGATGCTGCTGCAGTTGCGCGATGCGGGCATGCGCGCCGCGAAAGGGCAGGCCATGCGAGGGGAAGGTCAGGATGCTTTCCGGCAGCAACGCGGCAAAGCGCGCGAGGCTGTCTAGGAACTGCTGCAGGGGATTCGACAGCGGTTCGTTGTCGTTCACGCTGATATTGGTGGAGATGCGCGGCAGCAGCATGTCGCCGGCGATGAACAAATCGTCTTGTGCGCAGTACAGGCTGATGTGCTCGGGCGCGTGGCCGAAGCCCACGACACAGCGCCATTCGCGTCCACCGATGTGCAGCGAGCCGCCGTCCTGCAAACGCACGAAGCGGGGCGGCATGGCGGGCACCAGACCGGTGTAATAGTCGGTGCGCCTGCGGATGGCGGCGAGCGTGTCAGCGTCGGTGAGGCCGTGGGCGGCGTAGTGCGCGGCCATCGGCTCGCCGCCGATGGTCATGCAGCCACGTGCAGCCATGCACGACACGGCGTAGTCGGTTGCGCTCATCCACAGCAGGCAGTTCCAGCGCGCGGTCAGCCAGTGCGCCAGGCCCACATGGTCCGGGTGCATGTGGGTGACCACCACGCGCAGCACCGGCAGGCCGTCGAGCTGGGTGGCGAACACCTGCTCCCAAGCGGCGCGGGTGGGAGCGGAATCGATGCCGCAGTCCACGATGGTCCAGCCGTGCACGCCGTCGATGGTGTCGGCCAGCAGCCA
>JBAUTC010000458.1:0-1906 GCA_049582025.1 Thiomonas sp. | reverse complement strand
GCCATCCCGGGACATCCTGGTGTCTGTGGCGATTCCGGCTTACAACGCGCAGGCCACCATTGCACAGACGCTCGACAGCGTGCTGGCGCAGACCCATCGCAACCTCGACATCGTTGTCGTGGACGATGGCTCGACCGACGGTACCTGGGAAGTGTTGCAGCGTTACGAAGGGCGCATTCGGGCCATTCGGCAAATCAATTCGGGAATTGGAGTGGCGCGAAACGTCAGCGTGCAGGCGGCGCGCGGCGAATTCATCGCCCTGCTTGACGCGGACGATCTTTGTGCGCCAAACCGCTTGTCCATTCAATTGCGCTACTTGCGGGCGCACCCGAACATCCTGCTCTGCAGTTCGGATTTCGGCGCCTTTGACGCCAACGGCCCATTGGCGCAGTCGTATTGCGGCGAGTATTACCACCGCTGCAGCCCGGCGCTTGGTGGCGTGCAGGCACGCTATCCCCATGTCGAGTCATTCCAATGGCGCGCAGACGAAGCGGTTCGCGTCTATTGGGGCCAGGTGTATGGCGAGCTGGTGCAAGGCAACTTCATTCATCCCCCGACGGTCATGTTCCGGCGCGAAGCGCTGCAGCGTGCCGGATTCTTCGATCCGGACATCAGGATTGTCTGTGAGTGGGAGTGGTTCGTCCGCGTTGCACGAGTGGGCCCGGTGGCGCATCTGGATCTTCCCCTTCTCGACTATCGCCGCAGCCCGACCCAGATTTCCTCGAACCCGCGCACCGCGCTCGATTCGTTCGCCGTTGCGCGGAAAATCTACGCGCTGGACCCCGAACTGGCTCGCCGCGCGCCCGCTCTTGCGCGGAAGCGACTGGGGCAGCTCAGCCTCAGCGCGGCGGACGCGATGGCCCGGGTCGACGCGTGGCAGGCTCTGCGTATTTGGCTGGCGAGTTGGGCGCGTTACCGCAAACTCAACATGCGCACCCTGCGCGTCCTGGCGAAAATTCTGTTGCCCGCAGTAGTGCAGGATGCCATGCGCCGTGAGCCGCGGTCCTAACATCTCACCGGATGCGGTCTTCGCATCCGTTTCCCTTCGATTCCATGCATGACACAACCCCGGGCGGCGCAAATGGGCGCGCCGCCGACCAGCCGCGTGCGCTGAGCGCGGACGATTTCGACTTTCACCTCCCGCCCGAACTCATCGCCCAGCATCCCGCCGCACAGCGCAGCGCCAGCCGGCTGCTGGACGCGGGCGGTCCGCCCGCGCTGTACGACCGCGTCTTCGGTGATCTGCCCGGCCTGCTGCGCGCTGGTGATCTGGTCGTGTTCAACGATACCAGGGTGATTCCGGCGCGGCTGTGGGGGTACAAGGCAGCGCGCGGCGGTCGTGTGGGTGACCAGATCGAGCCTATGCTTGCCGGGGCGGTGGAAGTGCTGGTCGAGCGGGTCCAGGGAGGCAACCGCGTGTGGGCGCATGTGCGGGCGAGCAAATCTCCCAAGCCGGGGCAGGTGCTCTGGCTGGGTGCCGCCCGGCCAGACGAGCAGGATGCTGTGGCGGCGACAGGACAGGGCGCGCTTTTCCCTGTGCGCACCATTGGCCGCGCGGGGCCGGGGGGCGGTCTGTTCGAGCTGGAGTTCCCGTCCGAGCCGCTGGCCTTGTTGCAGCAGTATGGCGCGGTGCCGCTGCCACCCTACATCACCCATGCGCCGGGCGGGAGCGATGTCGAGCGTTACCAGACGGTGTACGCACGGCATCCGGGCTCTGTGGCCGCGCCTACGGCGGGGCTCCACTTCGATGCAGACATTCTGGACCGGATCGATGCCCTCGGCGTGCACCGCGCCCACGTCACCCTGCATGTCGGCGCGGGCACATTCCAGCCGGTGCGTGTGGCCGACTTGCGGCAGCATCAGATGCATAGCGAGTGGTACACCGTGCCCGACGCCACGGTGCGGG
>JBAUTC010000457.1:0-4500 GCA_049582025.1 Thiomonas sp. | reverse complement strand
CCACACGCTGGCGCAGGCTTTCGGCGTAATCGGCGATCTCGCCGCGCATGGCGGCGGCGGTGATGGCGGCAATCTCGTCCTTCTTGCCCACCGCGGCGCCGATTTCATCGACAGTCTCGATGTTGATCAGCGTGGAGTCCATGTCCATTGCCAGCAACTTGAAATCGCCCAGATGCAGGCCGGCCGGGACCACTGCCCAGTCGATGTGGTGCGGCCGGCAGTAAGCGTCGAGCGCCCGGCGCATCCCGGGGCCAGCGGTGCGAATGTCGCGCAGCCGGGCGCCGTTGTGCCCGCGGTTCGGACCGTGATCGTCGGCAAACTTCTCCAGGCTGATGGGCGCGGCGATGTTGCAGAGATGATCGAGGTTGTCCTGGGACAGCGGGGAGCCGTGACGTTGAATGACGAGGTGGTGCATGTTGACGTGAATTGATTGCAGGGAGTGTTTGGCCGAACTTTACGTCAGCGCCTCAGGCCACCGCCACCTCTGCCCGCGGCGCGCCGAGTTGCTTGAGCGTGTCGCGGATGAGCTGGGCGCGCTGCGTGGCGTCCTTGGTCGGCCGCTCAATGCGCAGGCGGTCGTTGCCGGTGAGCTTGATGTGACGGTGCTTCTGGATGAGGTCGATGATGCGCGCCGCGTCCACCGGCGCATCCTTGCGGAAGTGCAGGATGGCGACCTCGTCCGCCGCGTCGATCTTGGTGATGCCGTAGGTCTGCGCCAGCAGCCGCAGGCGGTGGGTCTCGACCAAGGCCTGCGCGGGCGGCGGCAGGCGGCCGAAGCGATCGACGATTTCCTCGGCCACGTTGTCGATTTGCGCGCTGGACGTGGCGCTGGCGAGCCGCTTGTAGAGCGATAGTCGTGCGTGCACGTCGCCGCAATAGTCGCTGGGCAGCAGTGCGGGAACGTGCAGGTTGATTTCGGTGGTGACGCCGAGCGGGTTGAGCAGGTCGGGTTCGCGCCCGGCGCGCAGCGCGCGCACGGCCTCGGCAAGCATGTCGTTGTAGAGCTGGAAGCCGATCTCCTGCATATTGCCAGACTGCTGTTCGCCCAGCACTTCGCCGGCGCCGCGGATCTCCAGATCGTGCATGGCAAGGTAGAAGCCGGAGCCGAGTTCCTCCATCTGCTGGATGGCCTCCAGGCGCTGCCCGGCCTGTTTGGTGAGACTTTGCACATCGGGTACCAGCAGATAGGCATAAGCTTGATGGTGCGAGCGCCCGACGCGGCCGCGCAACTGGTGCAGCTGCGCGAGGCCGAACTTGTCCGCCCGCGCCATGACGATGGTGTTGGCGCTGGGCACGTCGATGCCGGTTTCGATGATGGTGGTGCACAGCAGGATGTTGAAGCGCTGGGCGTGGAAGTCGCGCATCACCCGTTCCAGGTCGCGTTCGTGCATCTGCCCGTGGGCGATTTCGATGCGTGCTTCGGGCACCAGTTCTTCCAGCTGGCGGCGCCGGTTTTCGATGGTTTCCACCTCGTTGTGCAGGAAATACACCTGGCCGCCGCGTTTGATTTCACGCAGGATGGCTTCGCGCATCACCGCGGTGCTCTCGCTGCGCACGAAGGTCTTGATCGCCAGCCGCTTCTGCGGCGCGGTAGCAATGACGCTCAGATCGCGCAGACCTTCGAGCGCCATTCCCAGGGTGCGCGGAATGGGCGTGGCGGTGAGCGTGAGCAGATCCACCGAGGCGCGCAGCGCCTTGAGCGACTCCTTGTGGCGCACGCAGAAGCGGTGCTCTTCGTCCACGATGACCAGCCCCAGCCGGTCGAACTTGACCGTGGGCGAGAGCAGCTTGTGGGTGCCGATGACGATGTCCACGGTGCCGTGCGCCAACCCTTCGAGGGCTGTATTGATTTCCTTGGTGCTACGAAAGCGCGACATTTCCGCAATGCGCACCGGCCAGTCGGCAAAGCGGTTGCGGAAGGTCTCGCAATGCTGCTCGGCCAGCAGGGTGGTGGGCGCGAGCACGGCCACCTGCTTGCCACCCATCACCGCGACGAAGGCCGCGCGCAACGCCACCTCGGTCTTTCCGAAGCCCACGTCGCCGCACACCAGCCGGTCCATGGGCTTGGTGGCGATCATGTCCTGAATGGTCGCGTGGATGGCCGCAGCCTGATCCGGTGTCTCCTCGAAGCCGAAGCTCGCGGCGAAGGCCTCATAGTCCTGCGCCGAGTAGCGGAAGGCATGGCCCTGATGCGCCGCGCGCCGGGCGTAAATGTTGAGCAGCTCGGCGGCGGCGTCGCGCACCTGTTCGGCGGCCTTGCGTCGGGCCTTGTCCCACTGGCCGGAGCCCAGCGTGTGTAGCGGCGCATCTTCCTGCGCAGCCCCGCTGTAACGGCCGATGAGGTGCAGTTGCGAGACCGGCACATACAGCACCGCGTCGTTGGCATAGATCAGATGCAGGAACTCGGCGGGGCCGTCGCCCAGGTCGAGTTCCACCAGACCCTGATAGCGACCGATGCCGTGGTTGGCATGGACCACCGGGTCGCCGGGCTGCAGCTCGGCGAGGTCGTGGATCAGTGCGTCGACATTACTCGCCTGCTCCTGCTTGCGGCGTCGGCGCTGCGCCGGATTGAGGGCGAACAGCTCGGTCTCGGTGAGCACCGCCAGCCGGTCGGCCGGCAGGGCAAAGCCGCGTGCCAGCGGGCCCACGGCGAGGGCGAAACCCGCGGTACCGTCGACAAAATCCTGCCAGCTCTCGGCGGGTTGGGCCGACAGGCCGGACTCCTGAAGCAGCTCGCGCAGGGTTTCGCGCCGTCCCGCGGATTCGGCCAGCAGCAGGACGCGGCGATGCTGCGGTCGGCCGTCGTCGAGCCACTGCGCCAGCCGCGCCAGCGGGCGGGTGGCTCGGCGGTCGGCGGAGATGTCGGGCAGGGAGGCGCTGGCGGGCTTGTCTGCGGCGTCCGGTGCGACCTCTGTCTCGGCTTTGGCGCGCAGCGCAAGTTGGGCGAGGGGCTTGATACGGGTGAAAAACGCCTCTTCACTGAGGAAGAGTTGATCGGGCGCGAGGGCGGGGCGTTCCGGGTCGTGGCGCAGCAGGCGGTAGCGGTCCTGTGTGTCGGTCCAGAATTTCTGGATGGCGGCGGGAATGTCGCCATGCAACACCACCCGGGTTTGCGCGCCAAGAAAGTCGGGCAGGGTTGCGGTGCTGTCAAAAAACAGCGGCAGGTAATACTCGATGCCGGGGCCGGCCACACCATTGGCCATGTCCTTGTATAGCGGGCTGCGGCTCGGGTCGCCCTCGAACACTTCGCGCCAGCGTGCGCGGAAGCGTTTTTGCGCTGCTTCGTCCAGCGGAAACTCGCGGCCTGGCAGCAGCCGCACTTCCTTCACCGGATAGAGGCTGCGCTGGGTGTCGGGGTCGAAGGCCTGGATGGAGTCGATGGTGTCGCCGAACAGGTCCACGCGGTAGGGGACGGGCGAGCCCATGGGGTGCAGGTCGATCAGTCCGCCGCGCACTGCATACTCGCCCGGTGCCATGACCTGGCTGACATGGTTGTAGCCTGCGAGCACGAGTTGGGCGCGCAGTGCGGCTTCGTTGAGTGCCTCGCCCTGACGGAAGTCAAAGGTGTACGCGGCGAGGAATTCCGCCGGGGCCAGTCGCTGGATGGCGGTGTTGGCCGGGGCGATGACCACGTCGAGCTGCTGGTTATGGATGGCCCAAAGCGTGGCCAGCCGCTCGGAGATCAGGTCCTGATGTGGCGAAAAGCTGTCGTAGGGCAGGGTTTCCCAGTCCGGAAGCAGACCGGCGCGCAGCGTGGGCGCGAACCAGCGCAGCTCGTCAAGCAGGCGTTGGGCATCTGCGGCTTCTGCGGTGACGATGAGCCAGGGCGCAGGCCCTGCGCCGCCCGGGGGATCGCCTGGGGTGCACAGTTCGGCGAGAAATAGCGCGTCGGCGCTTCCGGTGGGCAGCGGCCAGCTCACACGCTGGCCGGGTTTGAGCGCAGGCACTTGGCTGCGCAGGGCATGGACAATAGACGACATTGTTCAAATTCTCGCCCAAAGCGCGCCGTCGCCTCGTGTCCTGATGCAAATGCCGTCCCGTTCCACCGCCTTCTCCCCGCGTTGCCATGCGCTGATTCCTTGCGCCGGCAGTGGGTCACGCCTGCCCGGCGAGACGCCCAAGCAATATCGCATCCTGCTGGGCGATTGTGTGGTGCAGCACACGGTGCGGGCGTTCCTGCAGACACCGCAGATCGCTTCGGTCTCGGTGGTGGTGCAGCCGGGCGACTCCCAGGCAGCGCATTGCCTGACCCCTGATCCGCGCCTGTCCATCGTGCCGTGCGGGGGGGGCACCCGTGCCCACAGCGTGCTGGGCGGGCTGGACTCCCTGTTGCAGTCGGGCGCGCAGCCGACCGACTGGGCGCTGGTGCATGACGCGGCACGATGCTGCATCACCCCGGCACTGATCGGCGCGTTGATCGACGCCTGCGCCGGCGACTCCAGCGGCGGCCTGTTGGCCCTGCCGCTGCCCGACACCCTCAAGGCCGCAGACACCACGGGT
>JBAUTC010000456.1:0-12696 GCA_049582025.1 Thiomonas sp. | reverse complement strand
GTGCTAGATTTATCGTTATATGCACTTCCAGCCTCGTGCTTTATCGGAGCAGGCATCGTGATTTATTACTACGCCACAGGCGGTAGTGCATACGCATACTGGTGGTATGTTTTGCCCATACTGATGGCGGCAGCTTATTTATTTTATGCCATGAATATTGCGGGCGGGTAAAGTTGATTTACGGTCCGAAGAGCAATTAAATCCAACACTGGAAAATAGTGCTCTCATTCTCTGGCCGAGATTATTTTTTCTGCAGCCTTGTTAGGCAGAAAACATGAAGCCCACTGACATGCCTTCCTAGGTGAAGGTTCGGATTGAGTGCCACTTCATACCCGGGAAAAGAGGCGCGCCAAAGCGCGTCCATTAATCTGCCAGCATTTTGCGTGACTGCTTGTGGATAAATTAAGACGTTCAGCACCACTCTAGAATTCCTGAAAACAGGCTGTGTTGTGGAAATCGCGTAATTTTGCATTGCATGCCGACCAGTGCCTGCAATAATAAATTACATGCATCCGGCGCAATGCGTTTCAGATTGAGCTGACCTTAATGCGGGTTGGAAAACAGCTTATACCGGCCAATCCAAGGGACGAACATGAGCAACGCTCTTGATAAGCTACAGCATGAACTCGAGGCCACGCAGTTCGCGCTGGCCGCGGCTGAGGCGCGGTATGCCGGCAAGGAAGCCGAGCACCTGTCCGCACTTAAGAAATCCGAAAAATCCCGCAGGGAAATCGAGCAAGCGCATCGGGAATGGATGAATGCACTGGATGTATTGAAAGATCCGCTTTTCGTGCATGACAGGGATTTCCGAATTCTGCGCTGTAACAAGGCCTATCAGCGAAGCGCTGGAATTCCCTTCGAACAGATTATTGGCCAGCCCTACTACGAAGTCTTCCCGAAAACACACGCCCCGCTGCCAAAGTGCCTGTTGGCAATGAAAGATCCGGAAAAAGACCAAGAGGAAAACGTCATAATCGGCGGTATAACCTACCGTTCGCGCGCCTACTCGATAAAGGATGCACAGGGTTCCTATCTTTATTCCGTGCACACCCTCGAAGATATCAACGAACGCCTGCTGATAAATGGGGCGCTGCGAGAATCCGAACAGCAATACCGGCGCTTGTTCGAAGCGGCGAGGGACGGCATACTGATGCTCGATGCCGAGACCGGAAAAATCATCGACGCCAATCCGTTCATTCTTGACCTGCTGTCCTACAGCCTCAGCGAGTGCACCGCAAAGACGCTGTGGGAAATCGGCCTGTTCAAGGACGTCGAAGCCAGCAAGGCGGCATTCCAGAAATTGCAGGCCAAAGGATACATCCGTTACGACGACTTGCCGCTGGAAACGAAAGACGGCCGGCGGCGCCAGGTGGAGTTCATCAGCAATGTCTACGAAATTGGCGACCGCAAGGTGATCCAGTGCAACATCCGCGATATCACTGATCGCAAGGCGGACGAGAACACGCTAAAAATTTTCCGCACACTGCTCGACAATTCCAGCGACGCCATTGAGGTCATCGATCCTGTCACCTTGCGTTTTCTTGACGTCAACGAAACGGAATGCCACGAACTGGGCTACAGCAGGGAAGAACTGCTCTCCATGTGTGTTTTCGACATTGATTCTGCATCCATCGAGAATCATTCCAAATTTGTTGCAAAACAGATTCAGTCGGAGGGGCATGCCCGATTCGACAGTGAGCACCGGCGCAGGGACGGGTCGACATATCCTGTGGAAGTCAGCATGACATTGGTCGAAATCGACAAACCTTACCTTCTGAGCATCGCGCGCGATATCACCGAGCGCAAACGGACCGAACGGGTTTTGCAGAATGAAAAAGCATTCTCCGAAACCCTGATCCAGAGCCTGCCCGATATCTTCTTCGTCCTCGATCTTCAGGGCTGCATGCTGCGCTGGAACAAGCAGTTTGAAGTGCTGTTTGGATTGTCGCCCGAAGAATTATTAGGGACCAATGCCGTGTCATTCATTCATGAGGAAGACAGACTGCGCACCGCCCAGGCAATCCAGCAAGTCTTTGAAACCGGCTCGGCGTCTGTCGAATCGCGCCTTGTCATGAGTGAGGGCGTTCGCGATTACATTCTGACCGGAACAAGGGTCGCAACCCAGCTCGGTGTAAATCTCATCGGCATAGGCGTCGACATTACCGCGCGCAAGCGTGCGGAAACCATGCTGCGCGAGTCGGAGGAGAAGTTCCGGGCCATTTTCGATCACACGAGCGATGGCATCATCGTGATGGACGTCGAGACGCACACAGTCAAATTTTCGAATGCCGGCATGGAGCAAATGCTTGGGTACGGGCCGGGCGAAATGACCGGTCTTTCGATGGCCCTGTTGCACCCGCCTGAAGCGTTCGCGCAGGTCGGCGAGCAGTTCGCCCGGGATGCTCGCGGCGCCCGGAGCATGGTGAAGGATATGCCGATGCTGACCAAGGACGGGGGCGTGTTGTACGCGGACCTCAACGGGTCTCCGGTCGACATCGGCGGCCATCGCTATCTGCTGGGTGCGTTCCGCGATGCCACCGAGCGCCGTGCAGGCGAAATGCGGCTGCGCCGCTCCAACCGCGCGCTGCAAACGCTGTCGGCGGTCAATCTCGCGCTGGTACAGGCAGAGAACGAGGATGGGTTGCTACGGTCGATCACCCACGTGATTGCGGACCAGGGCGGCTACAGCCTGGCGGTGGTCGATTATGCCGAGGATGACCCGGAAAAGAGCATCACGCCCATGGCATGGTCCGGTTTTGAAGGCAGCCACTATTGGGCGGAACACTTGACCTGGGCCGACACGGAACGGGGCCAATTGCCAGTCGCCAGGGCGATACGCAGCGGCACGACGCAGTTTTGTCATGATGTCCCCACCGACCCGTCATTTGATCCCTGGCGGGAGGCTGTGCAGGCACACGGCTACCAGGCCAATATCGGATTCCCATTCCGCGACGATGGCAAGATTTTCGGCAGTCTGAGCATCTACTCATCCGATGCGAACTCATTCGACGAGGAGGAAATCAAGTTATTGGAAAAAATGGCCGACGATCTGGCCTATGGCATTGTCGCCTTGCGCACCCGCAAAGCGCAGGAGCAGCACGCATTCGCTCTTCGGCAAAGCCTGGAACAATCCATCCAGACCATCGCCGACACCGTGCAAGCGCGCGATCCGTATACCGCCGGCCATCAGCGGCGCGTCAGCGAATTGGCGGTGGCCATCGCGCGGGAAATGGGCTTGCCGGAAGATCAAATCGATGGCATCCATTTTGCCGGCATCATTCACGACCTTGGAAAGATCCGCGTTCCGTCGGAAATCCTCTCCAACCCCGGCAAGCTCACTCCTATCGAGTTCGAACTTGTCAAACAACATCCCAGGTTCGGATACGACATCATCAAGAACGTGCACTTTCCGTGGCCGATTGCGGACGTTGTCTTACAGCACCATGAACGCATGGATGGTTCTGGTTATCCGCAGGGACTCAAGGGCGATGCGATCCTGCTCGAAGCGAGAATCATGGCCGTGGCCGACGTGGTGGAAGCGATGTCTTCGCACCGTCCCTACCGTGCCGGCCTGGGCATTGAGGCCGCTCTGGAGGAAATCAGCAAAATGCGGGTCAAGTATTACGATCCCCAAGTGGTGGATGCGTGCTTGTTGCTGTTCCGGGAGAAGAATTATGTCATCCCGGATTGACATATCCCCAGGAGAATCTGGAGGGTAATTGAATTCAAATGCAGGGCTTGCTCACCACGCAATTGGGTACCCCGTTTCTCGAATCTGCTGCGCGGCCGGGCGCCGGTAGACCGGGAAAAGTTGGAACTCCCTGCTGAGTGCTCAACGATTGCCGCCCGGTTGATCGGTGGCGCCGCACCGCCTGCTACTGCGACGATCCAGCTTTTTCAGCATCGCAGTTCATTTGGCTTCATTCTTCTGCGCAGTCGCAGTGGCCGATTCCAGCCATTGCGCTGCCGCCTGTGCCAGGATGGCGCTCACTCCACCCTCGACATTCACCGCCCGTTCCCGCAAGCGCTGCGCGAGTTCGGCGGGCAGTTTGCAGGTCAGTTGCACCAGCTTGGCGGCTGGATCTTTGGGCTTGGCCTCTGCCTTGGCGCCAACGGCTTTGGAGCCCTGGCCGAAGCGCTGCGGAATGCTGCCCGACTTCAGCTTGCCATCGAGTTTTTTGGCGAGATTCTTTTCCAAGTCTGTTTTTTTCATGCTCATGGGGGATCCCCGGTTGTCTGGACGCGCATTGTCTCCCACCGCAGCCAAAGCGGGACGGATCAATGCAGTTTGATGCGCGGCTCGGTAGTGCGGGAAATCATGCGTGCCAGGGTCAGGAAGGTGGTCTTCCAGAAACCGTGCAGGGCGTGCAGGTGCATGCGGTAGAGCAGCCAGTAGATGAAGCGGGCGAAATGGCCTTCGATGAACATGCTGCCCTTGGACAGTCCGCCCATCAGGTTGCCGACCGTGCTGTGCTCGCCGAGTGACACCAGCGAGCCGAAGTCGCGGTAGCGGAAGGTCAGCAGCGGTCTGCCCTGAAGTTGCCGCGACACCTGCCGGACGAGGAGGCTGGCCTGTTGATGCGCGGCCTGCGCGCGCGGCGGCACATTGCCGGCATGCCCTTCCCAGGCACAGGCGGCGCAGTCGCCCAAGGCGTAGATCGAGTCGTCGCGGGTGGTCTGCAGCGTGGGCCGCACCGCGAGCTGGTTGGTGCGGTTGGTTTCCAGCCCGTCGATCTCGTGCAGGAAGTCCGGGGCCTTGACGCCCGCCGCCCAGACCACCAGCTCGGCGGGCAGCTCGTCGCCGTCCGCGGTGCGCACTCCGGTGGCGGTGACTTCGGTCACGCGCTTGCCGGTGTGGATCTGCACACCCAGCTTGGCCAGCTCTCCCGCCGCCGCCGCGGACAGGCGCTCGGGCAATGCGGGGAGGATGCGGGGCGATGCTTCCACCAGGCTGAGTCGCACATCGCGCTCGGGGTCGATGCGGTCCAGGCCATACGCCGCCAGCACCCGCGTGGAGTTATGCAGCTCGGCCACGAGTTCCACCCCGGTTGCCCCGGCGCCGATGGCCACCACCTTGAGCTGCTCCGGGCGCAGCGGCCCGCTTTGCGTATTGGCGGCGATGCAGGCATTCACCAGGCGGCGGTGGAAGCGCCGCGCGTCTTCGGGAGTGTCGAGTGCAATGGCGTGCTCGGCCGCGCCCGGCGTGCCGAAGTCGTTGTTCTGGCTGCCCACGGCGATCACCAGAATGTCGTAGCCAAACCGGCGGCGCGGCACGATCTCGCGCCCGCTTTCATCCAGTGTGGGCGCAACCAGCACCTCTTTGCGCGCGCGGTCGAGCCCGTCCATGGCACCAAGCCGGTATTTGAAATGGTGCCAGGTGGACTGCGCCAGGTAGTTCAGTTCGTTGTCGTCGATGCCCAGCGTGCCCGCTGCCGCCTGGTGCAGCAGCGGCTTCCACAGATGGCTGCGGCCGCGCTCGATCAGGATGATGTCGGCGCGTCCGCGTCGCCCCAGAGTGTCGCCCAGGCGGGTGGCCAGTTCCAGCCCGCCCGCGCCGCCCCCGACGATCACGATGCGTGGCAGGGAGGAATCTGAGGTCGGTTGGGTCATGGCAATGGGCGCGAATTGGGATGGCGCTATTTGAGAACGCCCGCGCGCAGAGCGCAAGCTGCGACGGCTCCGGGCCCAACGGCGGGTTCCGCCCACTAACATGCAGGCTCACGCCGCAGCCCGCATTTCCGGGCTTGAACGCGGCCTCAACCTGCAAGCCCAACGATGAACGAGAAGTATGACGCCAGCGCGGTCGAAGCCGCCGCGCAAGCCCACTGGCAAGCCGCCGACGCCTACCGCGTGCGCGAAGACAAACCCGGCGCCAAGTTCTACGCCTGCTCCATGCTGCCCTACCCCTCGGGCAAGCTGCACATGGGACATGTGCGCAACTACACCATCAACGACATGCTGGCCCGCCATCTGCGCATGACCGGCCACAACGTGCTCATGCCCATGGGCTGGGACGCCTTCGGTCTGCCGGCCGAGAACGCGGCGATGAAAAACAGGGTGCCACCCGCCAAGTGGACCTACGACAACATCGCCTACATGAAGAAGCAGATGCAGGCGATGGGGCTGGCCATCGACTGGAGCCGCGAGGTGGCAACCTGCTCGCCTGAGTATTACAAATGGAACCAGTGGCTGTTCCTCAGGATGCTGGAAAAAGGCATCGCCGAGCGCCGTACCCAGGTGGTGAACTGGGACCCGGTCGACCAGACCGTGCTCGCCAACGAACAGGTCATCGACGGCCGCGGCTGGCGCAGCGGCGCCGTGGTGGAGAAGCGCGAGATCCCCGGCTACTACCTCAAGATCACCGACTACGCCGACGAACTGCTGGCCGCCGTGGCCGACCCCGACGACAAGAACTACCTCGCCGGCTGGCCCGAGCGCGTGCGCCTGATGCAGGAGAACTGGATCGGCAAGAGCAGCGGCGTGCGCTTCGCGTTCCCGCACGAGATTCGTGACGGTTCCGGTGCGCTGATCCAAGATGGCCGCATGTATGTGTTCACCACCCGCGCCGACACCATCATGGGCGTGACCTTCTGCGCCGTCGCCCCCGAGCACCCGCTGGCCGCGCATGCAGCGGCGGGCAACCCCGAACTCGCCGCCTTCATCGAGCGCTGCCAGCAAGGCGGCACCACCGAAGCCGAACTGGCGCTGAAAGAAAAGGAAGGCATGCCCACGGGACTTTCCGTGACCCATCCGCTCACCGGCAGCCAGGTGCCCGTGTGGGTGGGCAACTACGTGCTGATGAGCTACGGCGACGGCGCGGTGATGGGCGTACCTGCGCATGACGAGCGCGACTTTGCCTTCGCCAAGAAGTACGACCTAGCCATCCAGCAAGTGATCGCCGTGGAGGGCGAGGCGTTCAGCGTGGCTGCCTGGGCCGATTGGTATGGCGACAAACAGCGCGCTGTGTGCGTGAACTCGGGAGAACTCGATGGCCTGCCCTACTCAGCTGCCGTCGACAAGGTGGCCGAGTTGCTCGCCACCAAGTGCCTGGGCGAAAAGCGCACCACATGGCGTCTGCGCGACTGGGGCGTGAGCCGCCAGCGCTACTGGGGCACGCCCATTCCGATGATCCACTGCGAGGCCTGCGGGACGGTGCCGGTACCCGAGAAGGACCTGCCGGTGGTGCTGCCCGAGAACCTGATTCCCGACGGCAGCGGCAACCCGCTGCACAAGTGTGCCGAGTTCGTGGACGTGGCCTGCCCGCAGTGCGGCAAGCCGGCGAAGCGCGAAACCGACACCATGGATACCTTCGTCGATTCGAGCTGGTACTTCATGCGCTACACCTGCGCCGACAACCACGGCGCGATGGTGGATGGCCGCACCGACTACTGGATGCCGATGGACCAGTACATCGGCGGCATTGAGCACGCCATCCTGCACCTGCTGTACGCGCGCTTCTGGACCAAGGTGATGCGCGACCTCGGCCTGACCCAGGCCGACGAACCGTTCACCCGCCTGCTTACGCAGGGCATGGTGCTTAACCACATCTACTCGCGCAAGACGCCGCAGGGCGGCATCGACTACTTCTGGCCGCAAGACGTGGAGAACGTCGTCGACGCGCAGGGCAAGATTGTCGGCGCCAAGCTCAAGGCCGACGGCTCCGCCGTGGACTACGGCGGCGTGGGCACCATGAGCAAGAGCAAGAACAACGGCGTTGATCCGCAGGATCTGATCGACCGCTTCGGCGCCGATACCGCGCGCCTGTTCACCATGTTCGCCGCACCGCCCGAAGCCACCCTGGAGTGGAACGACGCCGCGGTGGAAGGCTCGCACCGCTTTCTCAAGCGGGTGTGGGCATTTGGTCTGAAACTGCGGGAGCCGTCCGCCCAGGCATCCGCCCCCTCTGACGCCGCACGCAAGCTGCGCCGCGAGGTGCATCAAACCCTGCAGCAGGTGAACTTCGACTACGGTCGCATGCAATACAACACCGTGGTGTCGGGCGCGATGAAACTGCTCAATGCCCTGGAAGGCGCGGACGCGGCGGCAGCCGGCATGCACAACGCGCTGGCCGAAGGCTTCGGCATTCTGCTGCGCGTGCTCTACCCCGCAACCCCGCACATCGCCCACACCTTGTGGCAGGAGCTGGGCTATGCCGCTGCGCACGGCGACCTGCTCGACGCGCCGTGGCCGCAAGTGGACGAGGCGGCCCTGGTGCAGGACGAAATCGAACTCATGCTGCAGGTCAACGGCAAGCTCCGCGGTGCTCTGCTGGTGCCGTCCAGCGCCGACAAATCCGCCATTGAGGCCGCGGCGTTGTCCAGCGAGGTGTTTGGCAGATTCAGTGAGGGCAAGGCAGTGAAAAAGATCATCGTCGTCCCGGGCCGCCTGGTCAATGTGGTGGTGTAAGGTGAGGCGCTCCCGCTCCGTTCATTGCTTCCCGAATGGGCGGCAGCACGCTTGCGATTGCCCGGCCCCCGGTGCACGCGCGACCGCATCCCCGAGCTGCGTCCAATCGTCTTCGCGGCGAAGCCTGCTGCGCGGACTCGCAGCCATCGGCCCGCTGGTCGCACTGAGCGCCTGCGGCTTTCACTTACGCGGAACGACCAATCTGGCGCTGCACTCGCTGTTCGTGCAGGGCGCCGAGACCTCGCCCTTCGTCATTGCGCTCAAGCGGCAAATCGCCGCCACCACGTCCACCCGCATCGCGCTCGACGCCAAGTCCGCGCAGGCGGTGTTCACCCTGCTGGGCGAGGCACAGACGCAGACGCCGCAGGCTTACAACGCCGACGGCACGGTGGCGCAATACCAGTTGCGCTACACAGTGCGCTATCAGCTCGCCACGCCGCAGGGCAAGATGCTGATCGCCCCGACCCAGCTGACGCAGACCAGCAACCTGAGCTACAACTCCAGCGCCACCCTGGCCAAGGCCAACGAGTCCGACCTGCTCTACCGCGGCATGCGCGAGGAACTCATCAACCGGCTGATGTACCAGCTCGCCGCCGTGAGGATGCCCGACTGATGCAACTCGCCGCCGATCAGCTCGACGCCCATCTCGCCAACAAGCTCGCACCGCTGTACGCCGTGTACGGTGACGAGACGCTGCTGGTCAACGAAGCGGTGGACGCCATCCGCGCTCGCGCGCATCAGCAGGGCTTTGACGAACGCGAGAGCCACACCGTCGAGCGTGGCTTCGACTGGAGCCAGCTACTCGCGGGCAGCCGCGAGATCAGCCTGTTCGGCGGACGTCGACTCATCGAACTGCGCATCCCCGGCGGCAAACCGGGGCGCGATGGCGGCGAGGCGCTCGCTGCGCTGTCCGGCCATCTCTCGGCTGATGTCATGGCGTTGGTCGTCCTGCCCCGGCTGGATGCGGCCACGCAGAAATCCGCCTGGTTCAACGCCTTGGCACAGGGCGGGGTGGCCGTGCGCGTGGACAGCGTGGAGCTGGCGCAACTGCCGCGCTGGATCACCGCACGCCTGCAGCGCCACGGCTTCACCCTGCCCGCGGGCGATGCAGGACGGGCGCTCACCGACTTTCTGGTGGCACGGGTGGAAGGCAATCTGCTGGCGGCGCATCAGGAAATCGAAAAACTGGCCCTGCTGTGCCCACCCGGCCCGCTCGACCCCGAGACGGTGGAGCAGGCCGTGCTCAACGTGGCGCGCTACAGTGTGTTCAAGCTCGGCGAAGCGGTGCTGGGCGGCGACGTGGCTCGCCTGCAGCGCATGCTCGACGGCCTGCAGGCCGAGGGTGTGGCCCCGGTGCTGGTGCACTGGACACTGGCCGACGACATCCGCGCCTGGCTGCGCATCCGCCAGGGACTGGACGCGGGGCAGGCGCTGCCCGCCCTGCTGCGCGCCAACCGCATCTGGGGTGTGAAGGAAAAGTTGCTCGAGCGTGCCCTGCCGCGCCTGCGCACCCTCGATCTGGAGCGGCTGCTGCAATTGGCCGCGCAATGCGATCTGGCAGTCAAGGGACTGCGGCCCGACACCCTGCCACGCGCCCCGTGGGATGCGCTGCAGGTCCTCGCGCTGTCGATGCTCGACGCCCTCTGGCCCACGCCGCCCGGTGCACGCCAGGGCCGCAGACTGGTTCTGCACGCCGGATTCTGAACTCTCTCGCGCTGCACGACTCATAGCTGCGGCTGTCAGCCGCCTGTGTGGCGCGGCAGCTGACTCCTTTGCCATCGTTCCCGCCGCCGATGCGGCAATCTCCCGGTTCCGTGCACGCCATGCCTGTATTCCTCTCCCCTTCGTCGCACACCGCGCGGCTGACCCCCTCCCTTGCTGCCTCGATCCTCGCCCTGGCTGCGCTGCTGCCTGCGGCATCTGCGCAAACGTCGACACCCGAGGCGGGCACAGTGGCGAGTCTGACTGCCGGTCCGGGTGACGTGATGCGCGTTCTGCCCGTGCAACTGCTGCCTGCGCTGCAACCTGCCTGCGGCAACGCCAAAGCGGCGATTCCCGCGTGGAGCGCGCAACTCGATGCCTCTGCAGCTCTGCTGGTCAGGCTCAACCAGGTCCATGTGCCGGCCACACTGGAGGCCCTGCCGAAGGCCATGTTGTGCACACCACCCGATCCACTCGCCGCAGCGTGGCGACGCGCTGCCGAACAAGCCAGCAATCTGGTCAAGCTCGATTTTTCCGGCGCCCCGACTTTGATCGCTGTCCGGGGAGCCAAGCCCGCGCCCGCCATCACCGGCGCAGGCTTCATCGGGGTGACGGGAGGGCGTGTGCTGATTGTCAACCGCGGCGCGCAAGCCGTGCGCGTGCGCCTGGGCACCTGGGTGGGAACGAGCGCGCGGCTGGATCAATACGCAGCGCCCGCAGGCACGAAAGACCCACGGCAAATCCGACACGTCGAACGGGCCCTGAGTGCGAGGGATGCGCACGGCATCGTGTTGCCGCCAATGTCACTCAGCGTGGTGGGCTGAACTCAGGCGGCCCACTGCCGCAGCTCGGCGAGACCGACCACGCCCGACCAGGGTTGCCCTTGCACCTGCCCCGAGGCTGGCGTGCTGTCGTCGCCGAGGCCATCGAGCTGCGCGAGTGCGCCATCGAAGGTCTCGTGATGGGTGTAGGCGCCGGTCGTGACCACGGTGCGCAGTCCGGCGCCATGCGCGGCGCGCAGGCCGTTGCGCGAGTCTTCAAACGCGAGGCACTGTTCCGGGCGTAAGTCCATGCGATCCAGGACCCAGGTGTAGATGCCCGGGTCGGGCTTTTTGCGGGGCACGGTATCGCCCGCGCCCACGGCCTCGAACCAGTCCATGCCGCCAGCACCCAGGGTGGCATGAATCAGGGCTTCGACGTTGTCCGGCGTGGTGGTGGTGGCGATGGCCAGGCGCATTCCGGCGCTGCGGGCCTGCTCCAGCACCCGGCGTACGCCGGGCCGCAAGTTCAGGGTGCCCTCGGCCACCAGCCGCACATAGTGCGCCGTCTTGCGGCGGTGCAGTTCGGCAATCCGCGCAGCCGCGCCCGGCGCCGCAGCGGCCTGCGGATCGATCCCGCTCCAGTAATGCAGCATGCGCTCCTTGCCCCCGGTGATCGCCAGCAGGCGACCATAGGTGGGCACATCCCACTGCCAGTCCAACCCGGCGTCGGCAAAGGCCTGGTTGAAGGCAATGCGATGGCCGTCGCGTTCGGTTTCGGCCAGCGTGCCGTCGACGTCGAAAATCAATGCGTGCAAATCAGTCATCATCATCCCTGGCTCATTCGTGCCGGACCGCCTCAGGCGAACGGTCAGTCAATCCTCTTTCCATTTGATGGAGCAGCCGATGCTGGGATATTGCGTGTCGGGGCCGACGCCGGTCTGGGCGATCTGCCGCATGGCCTCGAACAAGTCGCGCTTGGCGTCCGGCGGAGCGGTCTGTTTGCGCGAGGCGTCGAGCTGGCCGCGGTATTGCAGTTGCAGATCGGCGTTGAAGCCGAAGAAATCCGGGGTGCAGACCGCGCCGTAGGCCTTGGCGACCGCCTGGCTCTCGTCGTAGAGGTAGGGAAAGCCAAAGGCGTGTCGCGCAGCGAACAGCTTCATGTTGTCGAAGGAGTCTTCGGGGTAGGCGCTCACATCATTGCTGCTGATCGCAACCGCATGAATGCCCATGGCGTGCAAGGCGCTGGCGTCGCGCACCATGCGGTCAGCCACGGCCTGCACATAGGGGCAGTGATTGCAGATGAACATGACCAGCAGACCCTTGGGGCCGCGCAGTTCGGCAAGGCTCCAGTGACGACCGTCGATGCCGGGGAGATTGAAGGCGGGTGCGGAAAATCCGCGCTGCAAGGGATCGGCGGTTGCTGCCATGACAAAACTCCTTTGCCTGTTTGTTGAGGAAAGTCTTCTACAGACGACAACCCCGGCAGAGCCGGGGTTGTCGAACACATCGGGCTGGCCGGAAGGGTCAGTTGATCTTCGGGTCGAGCTTGCCCTGCTCGTACAGCGCGACCATGGCATCCAGGGAGATCGGCTTGATCTTGGACGCGTTGCCCGCCGTACCGAAGGCTTCGTAACGCGCCTTGCAGATGTCTTTCATGGCCTTAGTCGAGGCAATGAGGAATTTGCGCGGATCGAACTCCTTCGGATGCTCGGCGAGGAACTTGCGCGTGGCGCCGGTGGAGGCCATGCGCAGGTCGGTGTCGATGTTGACCTTGCGCACGCCGTTCTTGATGCCCTCGACGATTTCTTCGACCGGCACGCCATAGGTG
>JBAUTC010000455.1:0-2615 GCA_049582025.1 Thiomonas sp. | reverse complement strand
CTGCTCCATCATGTATCGCCCGCCCGCAGCGTGGCGTGGTCACGTGGAAACAGCCGGTCGACCACGCCACGCGCCTGCTGCGAAAAGCGCTGGATCATGTCGCGCAGGCTGATGTTCTTGGCCCTGCCGTCGCTGATGGTCAGGGTGGGGAAGCGCTGTTCCTCCTCGGACAAAGCGAAGGCCAGGCGCGGAAGACACGGCTCTTGTCCGCCTTCGAGAAGGTGCGCCAAATGAGCGGTCGAGGCGCGCTCGGTGCGGGGGACGTCCCAGGAGGCGTCGGGGAATTTGCAGACAATGTCATCAAGTGCGGCCATACGGCCTCCTATGAAATCGTGTGGCGTAAGTTGCTCAGTGGTGCGTCGCATTGATCGCCGGCAAGCGGCACGCCAAAGAACTTGACTGCCAGACCGGGAACCAAGCGCGTCATCGTTCGGCAAGCAAGATTCGGGCGGTTTGGCGTATCTGCCTTGCAACTGCTCAGCGCACGCGCATGCCGGGCTGTGCGCCGGGGTGGGGTTCGAGGATGTAGAGGCCGGGTTGTGCCTTTTCGTCAGCGGCGCTTGCCGCCAGCACCATGCCCTCGCTGAGACCAAATTTCATCTTGCGCGGCGCGAGGTTGGCCACCAGCACAGTGAGCTTTCCGACAAGGTCTTCTGGCTTGTAGGCGCTGGAAATGCCGGAGAACACATTGCGCGTGCGCGGTTGACCGTCCGGCGTGGTTTCGCCCACGTCGAGTGTGAGGCGCAGCAGCTTGGTCGAACCTTCCACGGCTTCGGCATGGGCGATGCGGGCAATGCGAAGATCGATCTTGGAGAAGTCGTCGATGGTGATGAAGGCGTCTTGCGCAGCTGAGTCTGGCGGGGTCGATGGGGCCATGGGCTTGCCGTTGGTCGAAGCGGCGATCGGGGTTGCAGGCGCTGCTGCGGGGGTGTCACTGTCGAACAGCTGGTCGAGCAGCTTGGGGTCGATGCGCTGCATCAGGTGCTGGTAGGGCGCGACATGTTGCGGCAACGCGGCTGCATCGGCCCAGAGGAAATCACGCTCCAGGCCGAACAGCTCGCGTGCCACGCGGGTGGCCACTGCGGGCAACACGGGGGTGAGCATCACCGACAGCAGCCAGAACCCGGCGAGCGCGCGTGAGCAGGCGTCTTGCAACTCGGCGCGGCGGGCTTCGTCCTTGGCCAGAATCCAGGGCTGGGCGGCGTCGAACGCGGCGTTGATCCGGTCGGCATAGGCCATGATTTCGCGCAGGGCACGGGCATATTCGCGGGCTTCAAATGCTGCGGCCACGTCGTCGGCAAGTGCCTTGGCGGCGTCGTGCAGTTCGGAAGTCGACCCGACGTAGCCCAGCTTGCCATCAAAATATTGACCGATGAACTTGGCTGCGCGGCTGGCGATGTTGACGTATTTGCCGATCAGGTCGCTGTTGACCCGGGCGACAAAGTCTTCTGGCGTGAAGTCGACGTCCTCCACCCGTGACGACAGCTTGGCGGCGAGGTAGTAGCGCAGCCATTCCGGGTTGAGGCCGATGTCGAGATATTTCAGGGGCGAGATGCCGGTGCCCCGGCTCTTGCTCATTTTCTCGCCGCCCACGGTGACGAAGCCGTGGACGCTGATCTGGCTGGGCGTCTTGCGGCCCGAAAAGTGCAGCGTGGCCGGCCAGAACAGGGTGTGGAAGTACACGATGTCCTTGCCGATGAAATGCACCTGTTCGACCGCCGGATCGGCGACGAAGGCGTCATAGCTCTGTGCGGTGCGCGATGGGAGGTGCCAATGCTGCGCCGCCTGGCCCTTGTCGAAATGGTTCTTCAGACTGGCCAGATAGCCGATGGGCGCGTCCAGCCACACGTAGAAATACTTACCTGGCGCGTCCGGAATCTCAATGCCGAAATACGGGGCGTCGCGTGAAATGTCCCAGTCGGCCAGGCCGCCGTGGCCGTTCTCGTCGGTGGTGAACCACTCGCGCACCTTGTTCAGCACTTCGGTCTGCAGATGTGGCTGGCCGTGGGCGTTGGAGCCTTGCGTCCAGTCGCGCAGAAAGTCGGCGCAGCGTTCGGACGACAACTGGAAGAAGTAATGCTCGCTCTTGCGCAACTCCGGCGTGGCGCCCGAGAGCGTGGAATAGGGATGCTTGAGTTCAGTAGGTGCATACACCGCGCCGCACACTTCGCAGGCGTCGCCGTACTGATCGGCCGCGCCGCATTTGGGGCATTGACCCTTGATGTAGCGGTCGGGCAGGAACATGCCCTTGACCGGGTCGTAGAACTGCTCGATCTCGCGCACCGCGATCAGGCCGTTTTTGCGCAGAGCGCGGTAGATGTCCTGCGCGAGTTGGTGGTTTTCCGGGCCGTCGGTGTTGTGCCAGTTGTCGAACCGGATGTGAAAGCCGTCGAGATACTGCTTGCGTCCCGCAGCGATGTCGGCGACGAATTGCTGCGGTGTCTTTTCGGCCTTTTCGGCGGCGATCATGATGGGCGCACCGTGGGCGTCGTCGGCGCCGACAAAATGCACCTCATTGCCTTGCATGCGCTGGAATCGCACCCAGGTGTCTGCCTGGATGTATTCCATGATGTGGCCGATATGGAACGGGCCGTTGGCGTAGGGCAGGGCGGTGG
>JBAUTC010000454.1:0-6926 GCA_049582025.1 Thiomonas sp. | reverse complement strand
GGCCTGTTGTAGGCGGGTGTAATGTTGTTTGGCGCTGGAAAGGAAGGCATTGCGGTCGAAGTCGGCAGGAATGCGAGACGTCCCGGTCAGCTGCGAACCGGTATTCGGAGTCCATTGCGGAGGCAGTTGTGCTTCCACGCCCAGCGGTGCCTGGCCGTAGTCCTGCGAAGGCGAGCCTGCATACTGAATGGACGGGTTCGCTTTGGCCGCTGACTTGCGGCGGAGCAGATTGAGAATCCAGAAAGCCGCCAGCGCGAGCAAGCCGGCCATCAACGCCGAACCGAGGAAGGAACCCAGCGCGCCGCCAAAGCCCAGGGCATGGAACAGCGCAGCCAGGCCAGCACCGGCGGCCAAGCCACCCAAAATCCCGCCCCAGCGGTTGGGTTGCCTTGCGGCTGACTGGGTGGCTGCTTGCTGTAGCGGGGCAGCACCGCGCTGCGTCAATGTCGTGTTCTGACGGCCAATGCTTTTGCCGCCGCCCAGACGTTTGGAGTGCGCGTCCATTGCGCCAAGTGCGAGAGTCAGCGTCAGGCCGAAGGCGAGAATGCTGCGGAGCAAACCAGTCGTTTTCATGCGCGGTTCTGAAAGTCGAGGAATATTGACATTTTGTTACTTGACCGACGGAGAAGTTCAATTCATTTGTATTGCGTAGAGTCAGCTCAAAATTTTTGGCCGATATGCAGCGCGACCACGCCCGCGGTCAGGTTGTGCCAATCGACATGGCCAAAGCCCGCTTCACGCATCATCCCCGCCAGAGTGGCCTGATCGGGATGCATACGGATGGATTCGGCGAGATATTGGTAACTCTGCGCGTCTCCTGCCACCATCTTGCCCAGGCGCGGCAGAACTTGGAACGAATACAGGTCGTAGGCTTTACGCAGCGGCTCCCAGGGCTTTGAAAATTCCAGCACCAGCAGCTTGCCACCGGGTTTGAGCACGCGCTGCATCTCGCGCAGCGCGGCGTCCTTGTGGGTCATGTTGCGCAAGCCGAACGCCACGCTCACCAAATCGAATTCTGCATCAGGAAACGGAAGCTTCTCGGCGTCGCAGAGCACCGTCGGCACGAGCACACCGGCGTCGATGAGCCGGTCGCGGCCGGCACGCAGCATGGCGCCATTGATGTCGCTCATCACCACCATGCCGGTGGGGCCGACCTTGCGGGCGAAGGCGCGCGACAGGTCGCCAGTGCCAGCGGCAACGTCGAGCACGCGGTGGCCGGGTCGCACCCCGGAGACGGCGATGGTGAACGCCTTCCAGCCGCGGTGCATGCCCCCGCTCATCAGATCGTTCATCACGTCATAACGCGGTGCGACGGACTCGAAAACGTCGCGCACGCGCGCTGCCTTTTCGTCTTCTGCGACTTGTTGGTAACCGAAATGGGTCGTTGAGGAACTGGTCGTATCAGACATAACGGTATTCAGTGTGAAGAGCATTGATGCGTGCCGGACGGGGCTGGAGGCACGGACGTGTCACGATCTGCTCCGGCGGCTTGCAGACGCGCGAGGTAATCTGCCCAGAGCGCATTTTGGTTCTGTCCCAAGAAATGCAGATAGTCCCAGCCGTAGATTCCGCTCTCGTGCCCGTCAGAGAACTGCGGCTGGATCGCGTAATTGCCGACCTGCATCACGCTGACGATCTCGACTTCGCGTTTGCCGGTTTGCAAGGTTTCCTGCCCCGGCCCATGCCCGCGGACTTCGGCTGACGGGGAATACACCCGCAGCAATTCAAACGGCAGGCGGTACTGGGTGCCATCTGCGTAGCTGAGTTCAAGCACGCGCGAGAGTTTGTGCAAAACGATCGACTGGGGCCAGTCGGTACGAGGGACGGGGGAGGGCATGCTGAGAGGCTGAGCGGAAATCAAAAGCTATTGTCTCTCACTTGCTTGACCATCGCTTTGGGCAAGAAGGGCCGGTTGACGCTCAGAGGCGGGGAAGGTGCGAAAAAAAACCCAGGTCGATGTCGACCTGGGTGAATTGCACACTCCCTGAAAGAGCCAGTGAAGGCTCAGACATCATTTGATACAAATTGAGACGACTTGTCCATTTTTTTTTAATCCGACGAACGCATGCGGGAATTAGGTTGCGGCTCTTGAACGCATCAACATAGCCTCCGTCGCTTTGGGGCGTTTTTGTCTCGCGCTGCAACATGGACCATTGCGAATTTCCCAGACCTGTTCAAATAGCGAGGCTATGGAACCTGTCGACAAACCCTCTAACTTCCTGCGTCAGATCATCGAGCGCGACCTGGCGCAAGGCACTTATGCCAACCGTCGTTTTGCCGGGCACCCTGCGGACGCCGCCGACCACGCCGGCGGGCAGCCCGACCCTGCGCGCATCCGCACCCGGTTTCCCCCAGAGCCCAATGGCTATCTGCACATCGGCCACGCCAAGAGCATCTGCCTGAACTTCGGCTTGGCGCAGGATTTTGGCGGCATCTGCCACCTGCGCTTCGATGACACCAACCCGGAAAAGGAAGACCAGGAATACGTCGACGCCATCCTCGACGCGGTGCGCTGGCTGGGCTTTGACTGGAACGCGGGCGGCGTGTCGCACCTGTACTACGCCAGCGACGATTTTGACTTCATGTACCGCTGCGCCTGTGCGCTGATCGCCGACGGCCTGGCGTATGTGGACGAGCAGAACGCCGAGGACATGCGCCGCAACCGTGGCACCCTCACCGAGCCGGGTGTGGACAGCCCGTGGCGCAACCGTTCGCCGGCAGACAACCTGCGCCGCTTCGAGGAAATGCGCGCGGGAGAGCACCCGGAAGGCAGCATGGTGCTGCGCGCCAGGATTGACATGGCCGCGCCCAATATCAACCTGCGCGATCCGGCGATCTACCGCATCCGCTTTGCCCACCATCACCGCACGGGTGATACCTGGTGCATCTACCCGATGTACACCTTCGCCCACCCCATCGAGGACGCGATGGAGTGCATCAGCCACAGCATCTGCACCCTCGAATTCGAAGACCAACGCCCGTTCTATGACTGGCTGCTTGATCAACTGGTGCGGCTTGGCCTGGTGGCCAGCCCGCGTCCGCATCAGTACGAATTCGCAAGGCTGAACCTCACATATGTTGTCACGAGCAAGCGCAAGCTGGCGCAACTCGTGGCCGAGGGGCATGTGGATGGCTGGGACGATCCGCGCATGCCTACGCTCGTCGGCCTGCGCCGTCGCGGCTACACCCCCGAGAGCTTGCGGCTGTTCACCGACCGCATCGGCGTCAGCAAGGCCGATTCCTGGATCGACTACAGCGTGCTCGAACAATCCCTGCGCGACGACCTCGACGCTCGCGCCCAGCGCGCCATGGCCGTGCTTGATCCGCTGCAGCTCGAACTCAGCAACTGGGCCGAGGTGTTCGGCAGCGCCGACCACGCCGAGCCATGCAGCGCTCCGGCGCATCCTGCCCATCCCGAGATGGGCCGCCGCAGCTTCGATCTCACCGCGCAGGTGTGGATCGAGCGCGAAGACTTCATGGAAGTGCCGCCCAAGGGCTATCACCGCCTCACCCCGGGCGGCGTGGCACGGCTGAAGTATGGCTATGTCATCCGCTGTACCGGTTGCGAAAAGGATGCCGATGGAAAAGTCGTCAAGGTACTGGCCGAACTGTTGCCCGATACCAAGAGCGGCACGCCCGGCGCGGATGCGGTGAAGGTCAAGGGCGTGGTGACCTGGGTCAGCGCCAGCCATGGCGTGGCGGTGCAAGTGCGGCTGTTCGACCGCCTGTTTACCGACCCGCATCCGGACGCCGGCGGGCGCGACTTTCTCGCCGTGCTCAACCCGAAGAGCAAGCAGGCCGTACAGGCGTATGTGGAGCCGTCGCTCGCCGCGGCGCAAGCAGGGACGTCGTTTCAGTTCGAGCGCCACGGCTATTTCGTTGCCGACCGCAAGGATCATGCATCTGCGCATCCCGTGTTCAACCGCACGACCACGCTGAAGGACAGTTGGGGAAAGTGATGGGCTTTCAGCACTTGGCCCTGGCGACAGACACCCTGAGCTTTGGTACACCGATGCCTTCCGGCAGCAGCGCCTTGGCGCGGATGCGGCAACAGGGCTTTTGCGTGCTGACTGCCGCCGAATTGGCGGCGATGGCCGGGTACGACTTGGCCCACTGCGCTCCGGCGTTTGCGCTGTGGAGTGACTTGCCGCCGGACGATTACCTTAAGGACGGCGGGCATTACCGGTTTCGCCGCCACGGCAGCTTCATCCAGACCTTGCAGCCACCACCGGGCAGCGCGGCGCTGCAGGCGGCAGCGCCGCGCGCCCATTGGCAGCCAACGGCCTACAACGCGCTCCACGGTGGCATGTTGCGCTGGTTTGCGCCGCTGACCGCGGAGTTGCAACAGGCGATCTTCTGGCAACCGTTGCTGCTTGGGCTGGGGCGGCTGTTCGTCGAGGTACGCAACGCGGCGCAGTGGTTCATCGAGGCGCATCAATTCCGCATCGACACCCGCGAGGGTGTGGGCCGACCGACGCCGGAAGGCGCGCATCGCGATGGTGTGGACTTTGTGGCGGTCGTTCTCATCGGTCGGCATGGCATCCGTGGCGGCGAGACCCGAGTGTTTGAACTCGCAGGTCAGCGCGGCGTGCGCTTCACCTTGTCCGAGCCGTGTAGCGTGCTGTTGATGGACGACACCCGTGTGATTCACGAAAGCACGCCGATTCTGCCGGAAGGAGACGCCAACGGCGGTTGGCGTGACACCTTGGTGCTGACCTATCGCGCCGGCGGGTTTCTCGATCCGCTGCCTGCAGGCTGAGCGGGCGAGCGGCGGTTCAGTCCGCTTGGCAATTGCCCTGGTAGCGGCAGTCCAAGGCGGCGCAGCAGCGGCGCAAGGCGCAAGGCGTCAGGCGGCAGCGGGTTTGGTCGGCGTTGCCTTGGGTTGGTGCAGATTGGGCAGGAATACGGCCAGCAGACCAATCAGCGGCAGGAACGAGCAGATCTTGTAGACCGTGTCGATGCCCCACATGTCGGCGAGCTGTCCCAGTACGGCAGCGCCAATGCCCCCGAGGCCGAAGGCCAGGCCGAAGAACAGCCCGGCCACCGTGCCGACTTTGCCGGGGATGAGTTCCTGCGCGTACACCACCATCGACGGAAATGCCGAGGCCAGCATGAAGCCGATGATGGCGCTCAGCACCGCTGACATTTCCAGGCTGGCGTAGGGCAGCAGCAGGGTGAAGGGCGCGACGCCGAGGATGGACACCCAGATCACCGCCTTGCGGCCGATGCGATCGCCGATCGGCCCGCCCAGCAACGTGCCAGCCGCCACCGAGAAGAGGAAGACGAACAGGTGGTATTGCGCAGCTTCCGTGGCAATGTGGAACTTGTGCATCAAGAAGAAGATGAGATAGCTGTTGATGCTTGCCAGGTAGAAGAACTTGGAGAAGATCAGCGCCAGCAGAACGGC
The DNA here is from genome assembly GCA_049582025.1 of Thiomonas sp. Taxonomy (GTDB): domain Bacteria; phylum Pseudomonadota; class Gammaproteobacteria; order Burkholderiales; family Burkholderiaceae_C; genus Thiomonas. The sequence goes on along the minus strand of JBAUTC010000454.1, from coordinate 1,519 downwards.
AAGGGTGCGGCGCACCAGATGTGGCGGCACGGGGGAGTGCTTGGCTGCGGTCGTCTTTTTTGGTAGCCGGTGCTGGTGGCTGTACCAGCGTCCCACGCCAATCAGCACGATGATGGCCAGCAACGCCGCCAGCGAAAACCAGGCAATACTGCGCTGGCCGTGCGGCAGCACGATCCAGGCGGCCAGCAGCGGTCCGGTCGCCGTGCCCGCGTTGCCGCCCACCTGGAAGATGGATTGGGCCAGGCCATGCCGTCCGCCGGAGGCCATGCGCGCCACGCGCGAGGATTCGGGGTGGAAGATCGATGAGCCGGTCCCCACCATCGCCGCCGCCAGCAGCAGGATGGGAAAGGTCGGTGCGATCGACAGGGTGAGCAACCCGGTGAGGGTGAAACCCATGCCCACCGCCAGGGAGTAGGGTTTGGCGTGTTTGTCGGTGTAAGAACCCACCAGCGGCTGCAGCAGCGAGGCGGTGAACTGATAGGTGAGGGTGATGAGGCCGATCTGCGCGAAACTCAGGTGGAAATCGGTCTTGAACAGCGGGTAGATCGCCAGCATCAACGACTGGATCATGTCGTTGAGGAAATGCGAAAAACTGATCGCGCCAAGGATACGGAATTTCGTCTGCTCCGCGGGCGCACTGGAAGGCGTGGCCACGGTGGCGGTGGTCGGTGTGGAGCTCAAGGTCTGGGTCTTTGATGGAGCGCGGGAAGCGCGAAGTCGCAGACTTTGCGCAGGCGAAAGGATAGTGCCGCGAATCGACATTTGCGCAGGCAGGGATTTCGATCCGCCCGGGTGTGCGCGGGTCGGCGTGCGGGTTTACCATTTGCTGCATGGCACAAAACGCAAGCGTTTCTGCGGTAGCTCGGCAGCAGAGTCTGGGCGAGGAAATCGCCAACAGCATCAGTCACGGCTTGGGCTTGCTGCTGTCCATCGCAGCCTTGCCGGTGCTTATCGTGCATGCGGTGGAGCATCAGCCCGTGGGCAGCGTGGTGGGGGCGACGATTTTCGGCGCCAGCGCCATCCTGCTCTATCTCGCATCGACGCTGTATCACGCGCTGCCGCAGCCGCGCATCAAGGCTGTGTTCCAGCGTGTCGACCATGCGGCGATCTATTTGTTGATTGCTGGCACTTACACCCCCTTCACCCTCGGGGTCTTGCGTGGCGGGTGGGGCTGGACGTTGTTTGGGTTGGTCTGGGGGCTGGCGGCACTCGGGCTTTTGCTCAAGGCGCTCGCAGGGGTGCGCTTTCCGCGCCTGTCCACCGCGCTGTATCTCGGCATGGGCTGGGTGGTGCTGATCGCCATCGTGCCCCTGACCGAGCGCATCGCACCAATGGGCCTGTTCTGGCTGGTGGCAGGCGGCGTGTCCTACACCCTGGGCGTGGTGTTCTTCGTGTTTGATGAGCGCTGGCGCTACGCCCATTTCATCTGGCATCTGTTCGTACTGGGCGGGACCGTGTGCCATTTTTTTGCCGTGCTCCATTATTCTGTCTGAATTGCGGCAGCCGAAAAAACGAACGG